>CAZIQJ010000135.1:0-6769 GCA_964541285.1 uncultured bacterium
GCCGACCCGGTGAGGGTCTTCGGCTTTGATGTCCAAACCCGCGTCTTTCATGGCCATGGTGGAGCAAGCCACGGCAAACTGGACGAAGCGGTCGGACTTTTTGATTTCTTTGGGAGTAAAGTAAAGAGAGGGATCGAAGTTCTTTACTTCAGCGGCAACTTTGGAGTTGTAAGGCGCGCTTTCAAACTGGGTAAGCGGACCTGTTCCGCTCTGCCCTTTGAGAAAGGCCTTCCACGTCTCCTCGTCGGTATTGGCGACAGGAGTGACCATGCCAACACCAGTAACGACTACACGGTGAGATTTCACAAGAAGAAAAGGAGGTTAATCGCAGCGGACGGAATTATTTCGCCGCTTTTTCTTCGATGTAGCGAATAGCATCGCCAACGGTCTGAATCTTTTCGGCGTCTTCGTCGGGAATTTCGATACCGAATTCCTCTTCAAGCGCCATGACAAGTTCGACCGTGTCCAGTGAATCCGCGCCGAGATCATCCACGAAAGAAGCTTCGGGAACCACTTCTTCGGGCTTCACGCCAAGCTGCTCAACGATGATTTCGGTAATCTTGTCCTGAACTGCCATTGAATCCTCCTGGTTAAACCTGCGTTATAAAATCACATTACAAGGCCGCCGTCAACTACCAGCACCTGTCCCGTCATGTAACGGGCTGCGTCCGATGCTAGGAATACGGCGACATCAGCAATATCTTTAGGCTCCCCCATCCGGCCCATCGGGACATGATCCAGAATGGACGTCTGTTGTTCGCCTGATAACTTTCCTGTCATGCGCGTCTTGATGAATCCTGGGGCAATAGCATTAACGCGGATATTCCGCTTTGCCAGCTCTTTAGCAGTCGACTTGGTCAACCCGATCAGCCCTGCTTTTGAGGCTGCGTAATTGGCCTGCCCTGCATTTCCCATGATACCGATGACTGAAGTGATGTTCAGGATGACACCTGAACGCTGTTTCAGCATCGGGCGCGCAACAGCTTTGGAAAATAAAAAAACGCTTTTCAAATTTGTTGAAAGAACAGTGTCCCATTCACTTTCGGACATGAGCGCCAACAAATTGTCTTTTGTTGTGCCCGCATTGTTGACAAGTATATCTACCTTTCCATGAGTGTCAAGGGCTTTTTTGACAACTTCAGCCACTTCATCTCCAATGCTGACATTGGCTTGCGTCAAAACAGGCGATTCCCTTTTTTCCGCTTTTATGAGTTCTTCGGTTTCTTTTAAATTGTCCAGAGTGGTAGCGCAAAGCACAAGTTTTGCTCCCGCGCGGGCAAATTCAACAGCGATTGACTGTCCAATTCCCCGGCTGGCACCGGTGACAATTGCGACTTTTCCATCAAGACGAAAAATATTTTCCATTTTTACTTCCTTTTTCGTGTTTTCTTCAAGAGTCTGGGACATTTTTTATTTCTCAGGAGGTTTTGGCGAAAAGAGTCTGTAATTTGACGATATCATCACCCGTTCCAAACGGCTCAACCGTCAGAGACGGCTGGCACTTGCGGGCCAGGCCTTTGAGAACCTTTCCGGGGCCTATTTCAAGATTAAAGAGCACGCCTTCTTCCACGCAGCGGGCCATGGTGTCGATCCAGCGGACAGCTCCGGTCAACTGCCGGGCCAGAAGCTGGCGGATTTCATCCGCGTTCTCCACCTTTTTGCCGAGGACATTGGGCACAAAAGCGCAGTGAGGGTTTTCAATACGGGCTTCCTTGAGAGCTTTTTCCAGAGCTTCCCGGGCCGGGGCCATGAGAGAAGAATGAAAAGCGCCTCCGACCTTAAGGCGGATGGCTTTTTTTGCGCCGCGGCTTTCTGCCAGCACGCAGGCTTTTTCAACTGTTTCCGCGGTACCGGAAATGACCATCTGATCCGGCGAGTTGAGGTTCGCAAGTTCACAGCCGGCTTCTTTGGCGGCTGCCGCGGTTTCAGTTTCACCCCATCCCAGGATAGAGGCCATCGTGCCAGGATTCTGTCGGGCGGCATCTTCCATGGCTTCGGCTCGCTGTTGCACCAGTCTCAGGCCCTCTTCCGCGGAAAGGCTTCCCGCGGCAACAAGGGCCGTGAATTCGCCGAGCGAAAGGCCTGCTGTGAAGTCACATTTGATCTCAGGAAATTTTTCCTTCAGTACCGCGAGCGCGGCCAGGCTGGTAGTAAAGATGGCCGGTTGAGCGTAGAAAGTGCGGGTCAGTTTTTCTTCAGGGCCCTGAAAGCATATTTCGCTTATGGGGTAACCCAGCGCTTTGTCTGCGCGGGCGTACACTTCACGGGCTGAAGCAAATTGGTCGTGAAGGTCTTTCCCCATCCCAACGAACTGCG
This sequence comes from uncultured bacterium, assembly GCA_964541285.1. GTDB lineage: Bacteria > Omnitrophota > Omnitrophia > Omnitrophales > Aquincolibacteriaceae > CAYLPP01. Next base: position 2,317 of record CAZIQJ010000135.1, read on the forward strand.
AACCTTGTCCTGGAAACAAAAAACCGATTTTTTCAGGCATGGCCATTTTCTCCTACCATTTAATCAGCGTGGCGGCCCAGGTCAGACCGCCGCCGAAGGCGACCAGAACGATCAGGTCCCCGCTTTTAACTTTGCCGGTTTTAACGGCCTCATAAAGCGCAACCACAGTGGAAGCGCTCGACATATTTCCATATTTTTCCACGTTAATAAAAACTTTATCCAGAGGAAGCTCCAGCCGCTCGGCCACGGCCTGAAGAATACGCATATTGGCCTGGTGAGGGATCAGAACTTTCACGTCTGAGAGTTTCAGACCGGCTTCCGCAACCACATCACGCACAGCCTGGTCCATGGTGCGGACCGCGACTTTAAAAATTTCAGAGCCCTGCATGCGCAGGTAATGAAGTTTATTTTTAAGGGTTTCTTCGGACGGAGGAAACGCGGAGCCCCCGCCGGGAATTTTTAAAAGATCTCCCATGGAGCCGTCTGCGCCAATCTCGGCGGAAATAACGCCGCTTCCGTCTTCGGCGCGGGAAAGAACAGCGGCCCCCGCTCCGTCGCCAAAAAGCACGCAGGTCGATCGGTCGGTCCAGTCAATAAAGCCGGAAAGGACTTCGGTGCCGACAACCAGAATATTTTTATAAAGACCGGAAATGATAAAGCTGTTGGCCACAGCCACCGCGTAAGGAAAACCGGAACAAGCGGCCGCCATATCGAATGCGCCGCATTTTAGCGCGCCGATCTTGTGCTGAATATTGCAGGCTGTGGAAGGGAAAAAACTGTCCGGGGTGATGGTGGCGACGATGATGAGGTCAATGTCCTGAGGCGTCAGACCTGCGTTTTTGATGGCTTCAAGACAGGCCGGAACCGCAAGGTCGCTGGCGCTCTGGCCTTTTTCAGCGATGCGGCGGGTCTCGATGCCGGTACGCGTCCGGATCCATTCATCCGTAGTCTCGACCATTTTTTCCAGGTCGAAATTGGTCAGGATTTTTTCCGGTACGTATGCGCCGAGGCCGGTGATCTTCGCGGTGAAGCGTTTAGTCACGATTTTTTTGCTTCGGGACGGGCCTGGGCGCCGGTGATATAGGTGCTCACGCCTTCAACGATGAGGTCGTTGACTTTGGTAGAAACGATTTCGCCTGCCACTCGGATCGCATTGCGGATGGCTTTTGCGGAAGAAATACCGTGGCTGATAATGACCGTTCCATTGACGCCCAGAAGCGGGGCGCCGCCGGCTTCTTCGTAATTCGTTTCCTTGCGGATCGCGGTGAAAGCCGGTTTGCAAAGCCATGCACCCAGCATGCTGATCGGGCTCTTGCGAAGCTCACGGCCGATGACGGCCGTCGCGGTTTCAAGAACGCTTTCCATCATTTTAAGCACTACGTTGCCGACGAACCCGTCGCAGATAATGCAGTCGACCTTGCCGGTGAAAAAGTCGCGGCCTTCAATGTTGCCCACGAAATTCAGCGGTGAGTCACGGAGGATTTTGTAAGCTTCCTTGAGCGCTTCAGTCCCCTTGGATTCTTCTTCGCCGATATTCAGCAGCGCGACGGACGGGCGTTTTTTCTTGAAGATGCAGCGGGCGTAAACTTCCGCCATAACCGCGTACTGGAAAAGTTCTTCAGCGGAAGGATTGAGGTTCGCGCCAACGTCCATGGCCACGGAAATGCCGTGCAGGGTCGGAGTGCCGATTGCGATGCCGGGGCGCTTGATGCCGGGCAGAAGCCCCAGAAGCAGCGTGCTGGCTGCGACCGCGGCGCCGGTGTTGCCTGCGGTCATGACCGCGTCGACCTGCTTGTTTTTCAAAAGGTCGATACAGACGGAGATGGAAGAATCTTTTTTCTTTTTGAGGGCCGCGACCGGGGAATCTCCCATAGTCACGATTTCAGAAGCGGGATGGACTGTAATTTTTCCGCCCACCACGTGATGCTTGCTCAGTTCATGTTTCAGCGCTTCCGGCTGTCCGACAAGAACGATTTCAAGCTGTGCAAAGTCATTGGCGGCCTGGATCGCGCCCTCAACAACGACCTGGGGACCGTAGTCCCCTCCCATTCCATCAACAGCGATGCGGATCATGGAGGCCTCTTAGCCCTGTTTCTTTTTGGGTTTTTCTTTGACCTGAATACTCAGCACCTGACGGCCGCGGTAATAGCCGCAGGAGGGACAAACGCGGTGCGAGCGCGCGGGCGCCTTGCACTGCGCGCATTCGGTGACCGAGCTGGGGCTTAAATGATCATGGGCCCGGCGCAGGCGCGTGCGGGTATTGGAATGGCGTCTCTTTGGATTAGGCATTTCTGGCTCCTTTATTTTTCTTTTTTGCCCTTGAGCAAATTTTTCAAATTAGCGAAGACCCGGTTCCGCGTTTCAGGCGGGCATTTGCAGGTCTTTTCGTTGCGGTTCACACCGCACTGGGGACAAAGTCCCTTACAGCTTTCCTTGCAGACGTAAGCGGGCGGATGATCCAGAATCAGTGTTTCCCGGATGTCATCCGTCGTGTCGACGAACTCCTTGCCGTACGTCTCGTAATAAAACTCAAAGTCTTTTTTCAGCTTGCGCGGCGTCTGCTTCAGGCAGCGGCCGCACATATTTTCGACTTCGCTGCGGATTTCGCCGCGGAAAGTCAGAGTGTCCTGACCTTTTTCCACCGTGCCCTTCATTTGCAGGGGCCTGGCGTAGTGCAGATCCACAAACTCCAGGTCGAGTTCCTTGGGGTCGTAGCTGTGTTCGACCTCCTTGACAACACCTTCCTGGTATTCCGAAAGTACAAGTTTCATGTCCTGCCCTCTTTAGCAGGCCGCGAATTTTGCGCGAATTTTTTTCGCGACAAATTCGGGAACATAAGGCGAAATATCACCCTTGAGCATGGCCACTTCTTTGATCAGCCGGGATGAGACGTAAAAATAGGATTCGGACGGCATTAAAAAGACAGTATCAGTTTGCTTTGAAAGTTTCCGGTTGGTCAGCGCCATCTGGAATTCATAGTCAAAATCTGAAGTGGCCCGCAGGCCGCGGATAATGGTGGGAACCTTGTGGGTTCGGGCATAATCCACGGTCAGTCCCTCATGACTTTCCACCCTTGCCCCTTTCAGGGACTTGAGGGCGCGTTTCATGAAATCAACACGCTCGTCGACAGAAAACAAGGTTTCTTTCTGCGTGTTGATAGCGACCAGAACGGTAATTTCTTCAAAGATCGAAAGGGCCCTCTTGATGATATCAAGGTGCCCGTACGTTACGGGGTCAAAGCTCCCCGGATATATAGCTTTTTGTTTCTTCATGATCAGCGTCAAGCCGGAAGAAAAAAGAAAGGCATCCCTGCCCTAACTTCTTTGTTCTGGCTAATTTAAGATACTCCAGAGATTCGGGAAGCTCTTCCTGTTTCGCGTGCCCGACAATGACCTGCCCAAACGGGATGACTATACCAGATTGGTCCAGCTTGATCAATGTCTTTTTCACAAGTCCTTGCAGGAACGGAGGATCCACAAAAACCAGAGAGAAGGATTTGCCCGCTTTTTGAAGCTTTTCAATGGCCTTGAACACATCCGATTCAAGAACATCCCCTTTTTTTTGAAGGCCGAGCTCGATAAGGTTCTTTTGGATGACTTTGGTTGCCCAGTCGGCCTTGTCTACAAAGGTTGCATCCAGCGCGCCGCGGCTCAGGGCTTCAAGGCCCAGGCTTCCGGAGCCTGCGTAAAGGTCGAGGATATGCTTATTGGTGACCAGGCCGCCAATAATATTGAAAATGGTTTCCTTGCCCTTGTCGGTCATGGGCCGGGTCAATTTGGTTTTGGGAAACTGAATCTTACGTGACTTCAGCTGGCCGCCAATAATCCGCATGCTAAACCTCTTTCTTCAAGGTTGAAAAACGGGATTGTTTTAGTACCGAATCGAAAATTGTGCAAGAAAATTCTTCAGGGAAGACCATTGGGGGTCTTTTTCGACCGCCCCGCTTTCCATGAGCCAGACAGCGGTCTCCCGGCTTTCTTTCAAAATAGCTTCGTCCAGCACCGGATGCGCGACGCGAAAAAGCGGTTCTCCGCTCTGACGAGTGCCCCAGAAGTCTCCCGGACCGCGGAGTTTGAGGTCTTCTTCAGCAATGACAAAGCCGTCAGTGGTTTTGGTCATGATGTCGAGGCGCTTCCTGCCTTCATCCGTTTTGGGTTCGCCGAAAAGAAAGCATTGCGAGGCTAGGCTTCCTCTTCCGATGCGTCCCCGCATCTGGTGGAGCTGTGACAAGCCGAAGCGTTCCGCGTTTTCAATAACCATGACCGTCGCGTTGGGGTTATTGACACCGACTTCCACGACGGAGGTCGCGATGAGAATTTTGACTTCGTTGCGGCGAAACGCTTTCATGACTGTTTCGCGTTCTTCGGCGGAAAGGCGGCCGTGTACCAGGCCCAGCTTAATCCCCGCAAAAGGACCTTCTTTGAGGCGTTTGAACTCCTGCTCCGCAGCAAGG
>CAZIQJ010000136.1:0-6731 GCA_964541285.1 uncultured bacterium
TGCGCTTTTCCAGAACTCGTTTTCATCTGCAGCGGTCACAATTTCAAAGCTCCTGCTTTCAAGCCGCCACCGGATCATCCGGAGCGTTTCCAGATCATCCTCGACAAGCAGGATCCTCTTTTTACCGCGCTCTGATTCCAGAACCTCGTCTTTACCGTATGTGTACACGTGGCCTCCTGTCTCGCCTGATAACATTCAATATCCGTGCCAAAATGCCAAACCCCCTGTTTTCAAAGGGTTAGAAAAAAAGCTCCTCCCGTCAAGCCGCGAGAACGGGAAAAATCGTCAGAAAACCCTGACACTTATTTGCATTTTTAAGAAAAAATCCGGACAGCAGGAAAGCAAAAATGGAGTTTGCCTCTGAAGGTTTTATTTTTATTTTTCTGGCATTGATCCTGCAATACCCCATCCAGAAGAAAGGAGGAAACCATGAAACGGAACAGCCGCTTTACCTGGATGATCTTGTTTTTAGCGGGATTGGTTTACGGGATTTCCGGCGGAAGGCCTTTGCCGCCCGGGTTTTCTTCTTCAATCGAAGGCAGGGCCGTTTTGACCGGCCCTTCACAGGCAAAAAAAACGGGACGGTTCCAGGCTGCGGGGCAAAAAATCCGCCATGGCATCGGGTCCTGGTACAGCAGAAAGAGTCCGGGCGTCAAAAAAATGACCGCCAGCGGCGAGCATTTTGATGACTCCAAGAAGACCTGTGCCAGCTGGCACTATGCATTCGGCACACGCCTGAAGGTCACAAACCTGGAAAACGGAAAATCCGTGGTATGCAGGGTCAATGACCGGGGGCCGTCCAAACGCCTGCGGCGGGTGGTGGACCTGAGCAAGGCGGCTTTTTCCCAGATCGGAGAACTCAAGCGCGGGCTGATCCGGGTATCAGTCATCCCGGTCCAGTGAAGAAAATCAGCGAAGGATGGAGTACTTTTTTATTTTCCGGTAAAAACTGTCACGGCTCATCTTGACGATACGGCATGCTTTCGAAACATTTCCGCCTGCTTCGGCCAGCGCTCTTTCCAGAATGGCTTTCTCTGTTTCCCCCATGGCCGTGACACGGTCCGTTGAAACTGAGGAGGCCGAACCCGTTGGGGCTTCGCCGGCCGCAAGCCCGTCCAGCTCATGGATATCTTTCTCCGTGATATTTTTCCTGTCGCCAAGTAAAAGCAGCAGCCTTTCCACAAAATTCTCAAGCTCCCGGATATTCCCCGGCCAGTCATAGTCTGCCAGGCGCACCAGCGCCGCAGGATCGGTTTTTAAACCGCCATCGCCCTTGCGCCGGGTGTTGACAAAATGCATGAAAAGCTCGGCGATATCTTCTTTTCTTTCTCTCAGCGGCGGAACCCTGATGGGAAATACATTGATCCGGTAATAAAGGTCTTCCCGGAAAAGCTTGTCGTCCACCATTTTTTTGAGATCGCGGTGAGTCGCGGTCATCAGACGGACCTGGATGGGGATCGGCTGGCTGCCGCCCACCCGCTCGATTTCCCTTTCCTGAAGCACTCGGAGAAGTTTGACCTGCAAACTGAGCGGAAGATCCCCGATCTCGTCCAGGAAAATCGTGCCGCCCTGCGCCTGCTCAAATTTTCCGATCTTCCTCGCGGCCGCCCCCGTGAAAGAACCCTTTTCATGGCCGAACAGTTCACTTTCCAGAAGGTTTTCAGGAATAGCGCCGCAATTGACCGCAATAAAAGGGCGGTCTTTCTGCTCACTGCCGCCATGGATGGAGCGCGCCACAAGCTCTTTGCCGGTTCCGCTTTCACCCAGAATCAGGACATTCACATCGCTCTTGGCCGCAAGGGTAATGGCCTGGTACACCTTCTTCATAGCGTCACTGCTGCCAACCAGGCTTTTATACTTGTACGCGGCGCCAAGCTCCCTTTTAAGCGCCGTGACTTCCTCCTGAAGGTTGATCTGCCTGAAAATCTGCTTCACTTTGATATCAAAGGCCTCAAATTCAAACGGCTTCTCGATAAAGTCGTAGGCGCCCGTCTTGATACATTCCACCGCGAGCTGGACGTCCGCGTGCGCGCTGATCATGACCACGTAAATTTCCGGGAAGGCCTTGAGGATGGATCGAAGAACCTCCGTGCCGCTCATGTCAGGAAGACGCAGATCCAGAAACACCAGCGACGGCGAATGTTCACGCACGGCCGGAAGCGCGCCCGCGCCGTCAAAGACGCTTGCGCATACGTAGCCCTGCTTGCGCAGACGAATGACAAGAAGCTGGTTAATCTTCCTGTCATCATCCACAATCAAAATAGTATTTTTCATTTTATGCCCCGGCCAGTTCCTGAACATTCCTGTTTTCCATGTCAGGAGGCAGGATCACGGTAAAAACAGCGCCCTTGTTTTCTTCGCTCTGCACTGTGATTTTTCCGCTGTGAGCTTCCACGATTCTTTTGACCAGGGTCAGCCCAAGGCCGGTGCTTTCCTCTTTTTCCGAACCGCCGCTTTTTTCAATGTTTTGAAACGGATCAAAAATCCGCATCTGGTCTTCCTTGCGGATCCCGATGCCTGTGTCCTGCACCCCGACCTGGACCCCCTTTTCGTGGTTTCTGCCAAAAACCGTGATCTTTCCTTCGGGGCGCGTGTATTTGATGGCATTGCTTAAAAGATTGTCAAAAACCTCTTTGATCTTGTCTTCGTCGCAGTAAATCATGTTCAGGGCCGGGTCAATGCTGGTCACAAGGGAAATTCCCTTTTCCTGCGCCTGGGCCTTGAAAAGCGCGGCTTCTTCCTTGATCAGAATGCGCAAATCCACGTGGTCGCGCTTCATCTTGGCCTGGCCTGACTCAATTTTTGAAATATCCAGCAATTCGCGGACCAGGCGGTGGAGACGGTCCGTGGACTCCTTGACATAACCCAGGTATTCTTTCTGTTCATCATTCACAAAACCGGCCTCGCCGTTCAAAACCATTTCCACATACCCCTTGACCGAAGTCAGCGGGGTTTTCAGTTCGTGCGAGGCGGCGGAAATAAAATGCGACTTCAGCTCATCCAGTTTCTTCAGCCGTTCATTGGCTTCCTGAAGTTCTCTGGCAAAACGGTCGAGATCAGAATTGGAGCGCGCCAGGTCCTTGACCACTTCCTGGAGTTTCTGTTCAATCTCTTTACGTTTGGTGATATCAATACCGGTCGCCACCATGTGCACTACATGCCCGGATTTGTTCAAAAGCACCGTGCTTGACCAGGCAATGACCTGCTGGCTGCCCGTCTTGCTGACCCAGGAGCTTTCGTAATTGATGGGAAACTGGCCGGCCAAAAGGCAGGTAATAATTTTTTTGACTTTCTGGGCTTCCTGTTCGGAGAAAAGCGTCCAGAACGGTTTGTTCACAACTTCCGCGGATGAATAGCCCGTAATATGTTCGCAGGCGCGGTTAAAACGCTCCACCCTGCCTTCCTTGTCCAGAATAATGACCATGGCGCTGGCCGTATCCAGCACCGTGGAAACAAAATTTCTTTCCTGGCTCAGGGCCTCTTCGCCCTGCTTTGCGTCCGTGATATCCACCATGACGCCGCGCAGTTTATTGACGTCTCCGTTATTGCTGACCACAGTCACCATGTCCCGTATCCAGAGCGTCTGGCCTTCCGCGGTAATCATCCGGTATTCCGCCGTGGCCGCCCTCTGGGTGCGCGCGACCTCCGCCCGGAATCGAAGAACATTCTCCCTGTCGCCTCCATGAATATGGTCCTGCCAGAAAGCCGGGTCTGAAAGCCAGATTTCCGCGGCATAACCCAGAATTTTTTCAGTCTGCTGGCTGACAAAAACAAAACGGCTGGAGCGAATGTCATACTCCCAGACAATCCCTTCAATGGAATTGACCAGGGTCTCAAAATTTTCCTGCGATTTGCGGACTGCTTCCTCGACCTTCCGGGCTTCAGTCATTTCCTGCCGCAGCTCAAGGCTGAGCTTTTCCAGCTCCGCCGTACGCTCCCGGACTTTTTTCTCGGTAATTTCGTCCGCGTCTTCCAGCCTTTTGGCAAACGCATGCTTCTGGATAATAACGCCCAGATGGTCGCAAAAGGCCGTAGCCCAGCCCCGGAAAAACGCTCCTTTCGAGCCGCTATCCGCGCAGGTAAAAAAAATCAGAACCGCGCTGGTTTTGCCATCGATCAGCACGGGCACCGCAAAACCCGAATGAAACCCCGCGGCCGAAGCCTTTTCAGCACGAAAAAAATCCGCACTGGACGCCCTGGAAATATCCTCGATCCAGACAGGCTGTCCCGACATCCAGACACGACCCGCCAGGCTCATGCCCTGGGGAAATTTAAGTTCGCGGGACATCTCAAAGAATTCCTTAAACCTGTCAGAAGCGTACCAGCCGGAAACGCACTCAATGACTTTGCCGTCAGGGCGCACGCCCCAGACTTCACCATACTCAAACTCGGAAATCTTGCAGATTTCACGCGCCGCGGCCTCAAGACAGGAATAAAAATCGGAAGACTCCGCGGCGGCCCTGAACGCGGCAGGCAGACGCCCGATCTCTTCGGAGTTTTTGCGCACCACGGACTCAAGGCGCTTTTTCTCCTCATGCTCACGGAGGGTCTCCCGCTTCGCAGCAGCCAGGTCCCTGCCCTGTTCCGCAAGCTGGTCCTGGAGATTTTTTTTCTCCCGCAAAGCCCCGGAAAGCGATTCTCTCTCAGCGGCCAGCAGGTCTTCGAGTTCAGATATTTTGTGGGGACTGGGCAGGACGCGGGCCCTGCCGATCAAGCGAAGAAAAAACAGAACGGTCAGGATGGAAAAAACCGCGGCCGTGGATTTAACAAGACTCTGGAGTCCGTAAACCGGATGCCAGGGAGCCACCACATTGCAAAGGTGAAGGCTTCCGGCAAGAAACAGAAAAAAAGCGAAGAAAAGTACCCGTTTTTTTGGCGCCAGGTCCTTGCGGACCCATACAAAACGGACAACCATCAAGGCCAGAAGATAATAAGAGAAGGCCGCCAGAGCGTCAGACGCCGTGGGAACCCAGGCAAACTCCGGGCGCAGCACAAACGATCCACGCAGAAAATCAGAGATATCAGCGTTCGTCATTGGATAAATAGTCTAACAGTTTTGTCAACAATCAGATGCAATTATTTTCAGACGCAAGGAGAGAGGGAGCGCCTTTTATTTCCTGTCCTGAGAGACTCGGCCGATTTGCTCAAGCAGGTTTTGGGGAATGTCTAGCGTCTGCGTGGGATACGCGATGACAATGCCTTCCTGCTGATAGCGCGCATGCAGGGCCTTGATAAAATAATGCTTCACCCCAGGCTGGTCTTCAAAGTGGCGCGCGCGCAGGACAACGGAGGTATTGATGCTTGAAGCGTCAAAGGACTGAAAGCGGACCGCGGGTTCAAAAGTTTCAACTGCCCCAGGCGCTTTTTTCTGGGTTTCGAGCGCGACTTCACGCGTGACGCGCTCCACCTTCTCAAGATCGCTCTGGTAATGAACTCCCACCGATACAGTCAAAACAATTTCCTGGTCCGGCAGATAATAGTTGTGGATCGTCGTGGAAATAATCTTGTTGTTGGGCACCACCACGACAACGTTCAGAGGAAGGCGGATGCGGGTATTTCTCCATCCAATGTCCGTGACATAACCTTCTTCGCCTGTTTCCAGCCGGACAAAATCCCCCACGCGCACCGGTCGGTCCGCCAGGATATAAATTCCGGCAAAAAGATTCACCAGCGTTTCCTGTAGCCCCAGCGCCACAGCCAGGGAACCGACGCCGAGTGAAGCCACAAAAGGCGTAATGGAAATGCCCAAAGCATCGAGCAAAATCATCAGCCCAAAGCACAGAACTACACAGCGGGTAAGCCCGGGAATCAGGCCTTCCGAAAGATTGAGACCGCGCACCTGACCCGAGAAATGCCGGAGTACGCGCATGATCATGCGGTCAAAGAAAAGAAAAAGCGCCAGAATCGCCAGCACCTTCACGGCAATCAGCATGGTACGGTCTACGTCCTTGGGCAAAGGAAGAAGATTTTCAAGAAAGGCGAGACCGCCGCTTAAAATCAGGATATTGACGGGAAGGGTCAGGCTGGCAACCAGGTAATCATCCCAGTCACCCGGGGTCTTCGCGGCCCAGGCGCGCAGGCGCGCGAACACAACGGCTTTAATGGAATATAAAATGCCGATCCAGAGGCAGAAAAAAACCGGAGCGTAAATCCAGACCGGAATCGTGATGCCCGAGAAGTGAATGTCATGCGCCATAAAAACCTCCAGATAAAAAGCGGCAACACTTTATTGTCCGCATTTTACAGCTGCCTGTAAAGGGATGTTTTACAGATCAAATCGCGTAATCGGTATTAAATACGCGCATCTTGCGCGGCGTCAGAAAAACCGCTTCGCCTTTTTTCAGCTGCAGCTGATCGTATTTTTCCAGAGAAATCTCAACGGAAATGGAGCCCGCCTCTTTGTTATTCAGCTCCACTTTTACAATCGGTCCCGCGGAATTGATGTGCCGGACCGTGGCAGGAATAGCGTCGGCAGCCGCGGACCTGGAAATTTCCAGCATGTGCGGCCTGACATAAATTTTCGCCTTCCGTCCCGCAGCGTCGTCTTCCGGCTCATTGCCAAAGCGGATCTTGTCCCCTTCAAGGCGGCCATGAAACACATTCATGTTCCCCAGGAAGTCGTAGACAAAGGGATTGGCCGGGTGGTGGTACACCTCTTCAGGTTTTCCCACCTGCTCAATTCGTCCTTCATTCATGACCACGACACGGTCCGCGACTTCCAGCGCTTCTTC
>CAZIQJ010000137.1:0-6698 GCA_964541285.1 uncultured bacterium
CATGTTTTTCACCAGTGGTTCGGGCCTTCGCTCGCGGGTCTTTTGCTGACGCTGGCGCTTGCCACGGTCCTGGAAGTCTGTTCGGAGGGCACAGCTCCGGTGGTTTTTGAGATTTACCGTCACTCCGGCGCTTTCGGAAACGCCTTTGCCTTTTTAATGGGCGGGGTGGTCACGGACTACACTGAAATCGGCCTGGTCTGGTCAACTCTGGGGAAGAGAACCGCTCTCTGGATGGTAGGGGTCACTTTGCCGCAAGTCATTGCGGCTGCTTGGTTTCTGAATAAGCTCTTCTGATTTTTGAATTTCCCGCCCCGGCGCAGCGTCTTATTTTTGTCAATATTGACTTTTGAAGATCATAGGCTATCATTTCTATCAAACCCAGGAGGTTGTTCATGAAGAAGATGTTGATGTTGCTCGTGCTGCTCGCGTTTGCGATTCACCCCGCACTCCTTCTTGCTGAAGAGAAAGCGGCTGCTACGGCCGCTGCGGCTGCCAACGCTACGACGGATGAAGCTGTCGCGGCTCTGGATGCTGCTGTGGATGAGTCTGAAGAGCTTGCCCTTGATGATGAGGACTTTGCTCTTGATGAAGATGTTGCGCTGGACGAAGAAGCGGCCCCTGCTCCTGCCGCTGACGAAGCGCAGTAAGTTTTACGGTCAGGCAGGCAGGAGAGTTCCTCTTCTGCCTGCCTGGTCGAGAAGTTCACACACCGTTTCTTTCCCGAATTCCTTCCCGAAAATAATTTTCCATACTTCCGCTGATTCCATCGAGAGATAGACTGTCAGGTTTTCCGCGCGTTCGCGGATCATGCCTGTGATTTTTTTGTAGAGTTCAATGCGGCGCGGTTTGAAGTAGCGCATTTTGCCGTCCATTCCCGTGATCCATTCCGCCAGAGGGAGCGGAGACTTCGGAAACCTGGACTGCATGATGGGTTTCAGCTCCGGCATGAAACGCAGGCAGCCCAGGCTGATCCAGGCAATGGATTGCGCGGGAACACCTTTCAGGATGTCATCCACGGCCTGCTCATAATCTTTTTCCCAGCCGGCATAATCAATAATGGGGTCGATATGAAACCCCACGCGGTATCCGGCGGCAATGACCTTGCGCGCGGCCGTCAGGCGCTCGTCAAAGGTCGCGCATTTGTGTTCTTCCTCTTTCTGGATTTTCCGGGAATTCATGGACCATGAAATAATCGTGCGGCCCCCGGGTTTGAGCGCGAGCAGGCGGTCCACATTGTCGCTTTTGGTTTTGAGTTCCAGCAGCGCGTTTTTCTGTCCGGCGAAAAACGGCACCAGGGTTTCGGTGAAGCCGGTCAGGTGATCGAAGGAAAGCGAGTCCGAAAGCTGGCCCGTGCCGATCCTGAAAAGTTTTCCGGGGTTGGCGTCGAGCGTCTGTTTCAGATTTTCGAGCGTCTCCTCAATATTCACGAAAATAGTCAGCAGGGGGTTGGTCAAATAAGCCTGGAGAATGCAGTAACTGCATTCCAGATCACAGCCTTCCTGCACGTGGAGCGTGAAATAATCGCAGGAAAGATAAGCCTCGGACTCAGGGAAGGGCTTGAAGGAGCGGCCCTTGTCTTTTTTCAGGAGCAAATAGCGTTTGCCTTCGCCCACCGGGTCGGGGCGGCCCTGGATCCGGGCATTGAGTTCCCGGGCGTCTTCGATTTCCTCAACCGGAATGCCGGGCGCGGCAGCCAGGATTTTTTTTGTGTGCGGGTAATAGCGCGCGTCTTTCTCGACATAAATTTTCTGCGGAGCGTAGCGTTTCATATTTCCACGGTTTTCCCGCGCTTCAGCGCGCCCTGCGTGTAAATCCGGGTTTTTTCTTCCAGTATTTCGCGTGCGGCTCCGGCCTGCTCTTCGGTCAGGATCCCGGCCTCAAGAATGTTTTTCAGCGCCTTGATGCGGAAACGGTCCATGGCCGGAAATTCATGCGAACGCTGGTCCGCGTGTCCGCCGTATTTCACCACAAAAGATTTTTCTATCAGGCCCACGGGCCAGCGGCAGGCGATGCGCAGCCACAGGTCATAGTCTTCGCACGCAGGCAGGGATTCGTCAAAAAGCCCGGCTTTGTCAAAAAGCTCGCGGTGAATCATGACCGCTGAAGGGCTGATGACGCAAAGTGGCAGGCATTTTTCAAAAATCCAGCCGCCGGATTTCTGGTGTTTTTTCATGGGATTGACGCGGACGCCGTTGCGTATCCAGGTTTCTTCAGTCTGGCAGATTGGAAACTCCGGATGAGCGGAAAAAAATTCAAGCTGGGCCTGCAGTTTTCCGGGAAGCCACTGGTCGTCGGAATCCAGGAACGCGATCCATTCGCCGCGAGAGCGTTCAATGCCGCGGTTGCGCGCCGCGGCCGGACCCTGGTTGGTCTGGTAAAAATAGTTCACGGAGGGAAAATCTTTTTCGATCATTTCCCGGGTGCCGTCGGTTGAGCCGTCGTCAATGACCCAGACCTCGAAAAGCACGGCCTCCTGCGAAAGCACGGTTTGAAGGGCTTTGCGGAGCGCTTCCTGGCGGTTAAAAGTGGGGATGACCACGCTGACCTGGGGTTTCATAAGGGGGGATAATATAGCATCTGGAAAGCCTCTTGTCGCTCAAGACCTTAAGCCTGTATACTGGTGCTTCCTATGAAGAAGTTCACGGAATTGTCCCTCAAAAGTTACCTCGAAGAATTGTCCTCCGACGCGCCTGTGCCGGGCGGCGGAAGCGTCGCGGCCTACGCGGCTTCGCTGGCCATGGGCCTGACCCAGATGGTGGGCCGGATTTCCCTCAAAAGAAAGAAAAAGCAGGGCCTGACGCCGGAAGAAGACAAAGCCGACGATGAACGGCGCGAAGCCATTCAGAATATTATCAATGTGCTGGAAGACCGGAAGGCAAAGGCCTTTCTTGTGACCGACGCGGACCCCGCGATTTATGAGAAGGTCATCAAGGACCCCAGCGAAGCCAATCTGCATGAAGCTTATGAAATGCAGGCCGGCCTGGTGAAACTGATCCACGATGCTTACCGGTATAACTGGCTTATGAAGAGCCGTGTTTCAGGCTCCATCAAGAACGACCTTCTGGTCGCGGAAAATCTTTTAAACGCGGCTTTTGAAGGCGCTTATCACACCGCTCATATCAACGTTGTTTATTTCAAGGACCAGGAAGCGAAGCAAAAGGCCGAGGTGGAGTTGATAAAGCTCAGGGAAGAATACAAGAAAGTGCAAAGCTATGTCAGTTAAAGAAGCGCAGCTGCTTGAAGGCAAAATTCTTGCCGCTAAAATCCAGGAAGACATCAAGGCCGCGGCGCAGAGCCTGAAGCCGAAGCTTGTGGCCGTGCAGGTCCAGCCTGATCCGCAGAAGGCGGATGAAGTTAAGAACGCGGCTTCGGCGGAATGGTACATCGGCGCGCAGGAAAAAATGGCGGCGAAACTCGGCATTGCTTTTGAGAAAATCACGGTTGAGAAAAACCAGAAACTTCTGGAAGAAAAAATCAAACAGCTTGGCGAAGACAAAAACTGCCACGGCATTTTTCTGGCCATGCCGCTGCCTTCCGGTCTGGACTCCGACAAGGTTCTGATGGCCATGAACGCGGCCAAAGACCTTGAGGGCGTGACGCCCGCCAGCCTTGGATTGATCGTGCTTAGAAAAGGGAAGCTGATTCCCTCTACCGCGTACGCCTGCCTTCAATTGATTGAGCATGCCGTGAAAGAATCCGGAAAAAATCTGAAAGGCATGACCGCCGTGATTGTGGGCCAGAGCGCCATTGTGGGGCGTCCGCTTCAGCTTCTTCTGGGCGAGCGGCGCGTGACCACGATTGTCTGCAACACGGGAACTTCGCAGGCGGATCTCGAACGTCTGACTTCCGCCGCGGACATTGTGGTGGGATGCGCGGGCCAGCCCGGCTTGATCAAGGGCTCATCAATCAAGGAAGGCGCCATTGTTATTGATGCCGGAACCACGGACGTTAACGGCAAGCTGACCGGCGACGTAGAGTTTGAAGAGGCGAAGAAGCGCGCTTCCTATATTACGCCTGTGCCCGGCGGTGTGGGGCCGTTGACCACGACCATGCTGATGCAGAATTTAATCCATGCTTATAAATGGCAGAAGGGGCTTTGAATTTGTGAGGCTTACGCCCAACGCCATCCGTTCCAAGAAGAAGCACCGCCAAAAAATTTCCGTCCTGACCGCCTACGATTTTCCAACAGCCCAGATCCTTGATGAAGCAGGCATCGACATTCTTCTGGTCGGTGATTCTCTGGGAATGGTTTTGCTTGGCCATGACACCACGCTGCCCGTGACCATGCAGGACATGCTGCATCATACGGCCGCGGTTTCGCGCGGTGTCAAAAACGCGCTGGTGACCGCGGACCTTCCGTTTAAATCTTATTCAACCCCGGCGCTTGCAGTGAAAAATGCGAAGCTGCTGAAAAAAGCCGGCGCTGACGCGGTCAAACTTGAAGGCGGCCGCGCCATGGAAAAACAGATCCGCGCCATTCTGAAAGCGGGCATTCCGGTCATGGGCCATCTGGGCATGATGCCGCAGTCGGTTAAAAAAACCGGGGGCTATAAAGTGCAGGGCCGCGACCCTGGACAGGCCAGAATCATTCTTGAAGACGCGCTTCTGCTTGACCGCCTGGGCGTATTTGCCCTGGTGCTGGAATGTGTGCCGGCCGCGCTTGCGGAAAGTATTTCCAAAGCGGTCAAATGTCCCACGATTGGAATCGGTGCAGGCCCGGGTACGGACGGGCAGGTGCTGGTGCTTCACGATATGCTGGGCTTTGAAGGCAAGGTCAAACCCCGTTTTGTGCGCAAGTACGCGGCGCTTGGAGAAGAAATCAAACGCGCGGCCGCGCAGTACCGTGAAGATGTTCTCTCGGGCGCTTTTCCCTTAAAGGAGGAAAGTTACTGACGTGCGTATTCTTCTCGCGGACAAAGACCCCGAACTCCGCTCCCTGGTCGCGGCCCGTTTGACCGCGCGCCACTATGAAGTCATTGAAACTTCCGTCAGCGAAGAAGTCATCCGACTTCTGGAACGCAACGCCATTGACCTGATTTTAATTTCAACGGACATGGAGCGCGTCGGCGGCAGGCTTGTTATTGAAAAAATCCGCATGATGCCGCAGTTCATGACCGTGCCCGTGATTTTGATGACCGAGGAAGAAAAGATCGCGGAACTGGTCATGACCCAGGAACGCGGTTTTGACGATTTCCTGATCAAGCCCTTCAATCCTTTTGTGCTGCAGCTGCGCGTGGCGCTGAATATCAGCCGTTCCCGCCAGCGCGTGGAAGCCAACGCCCTGACGCATTTGCCGGGCAATCCTTCAATCGAGCGTGTCATCCGCAAGCGCATTGACAGCGGAGAAAAGTTTTCCGTGCTGTACATGGATATCAACAACTTTAAGTCTTTCAATGACCGTTATGGTTTTGAAAAAGGCGATGACGTCATCCGCCACATGGCCAAGCTTCTGGTGCAGGTTTCCCAGACCATAGGGGATGAAGACTGTTTTATGGGCCATATCGGGGGCGACGATTTTATCGTAGTCCTTCGCCCGGACAAGGAAGAAGCCTTTGCCCGGCGACTGATCGCGGAGTTTGACCGGATCATGCCGACTTACTATAATGATGAAGACCGTCAGCGCGGGCACATCCGGATGGTCAACCGGCAGGGCAAGCGTGAGAACACTCCTTTGATGTCCTGCGCCGTGGCCGCCTGCAACAATCTCTACCGCTCCTATAAAAGCGTGGGTGAAATCGCCCAGGACGCCGCGGAAGTCAAAGCTTTCCTGAAATCCCAGAAAGGCAGCCACTATCTCCGCGACCGCCGTTCGTCGCCGATCCGCGAAGTCAAGGAGGCCATGGACATTTTGTCTCCTGAAATGCCCGCGGCGCAGCAGGCCAAGGAGCCGCCCGTGGACCCGCTCGGCCGGGTGCTGCTGAACGCGGGGCTGATCACGCAGGAACAGCTGTCGCTGGCGCTGAAAAAACATTTTGAGACCGGGCAGAGACTCGGCCAGATTTTGATTTCGATGAATGCCGTCAAGAGCGAGGAAGTCGGAAGAATGCTTGAGAAAAAACTGAATGTTCCATACTTGAGCCTGAAATTTATTCAGCCGGAGCGCAGTGTTCTGCGCATGTTCAGCATGGACTTTATCCGTTCGCACCGCGTGGTGCCTGTGGAGCTCAAGGAAGAAGGCCTGACGCTCGGCATGTGCGACCCCTTTGACCTGCGTACTCTCGATTCAATTGAAAGGATCACGGGGAAAAAACCCGTTCCTTTTCTGGCGCTGGAAGACGAGTTTGAGGAATTCCTGGAGCGTTTCGCAGGCGAAGCGTTTCAGGAGGAGGCGATCTGATGCATTCTCCGCTTTCTTTCTGGCTCCTGGGTTTCGCCACCTTTTTTTACGGCGTGGGTTTTGTTTTCCACGTTCTGTCTTTCAATAATATTCTGGAAAAAGGCCACAGCGTGGCCATGACTTTCATGCGCGCGGGCTTTTTGACAGCCACTTTCTACCTGGCTGAAGAAGCGGTAGAAACCGGATTCTTTCTTCCCGTTGCCAATCTTTACCAGGCCCTGGTTTTTTTCGCCTGGTGCCTGGCTTTTGTTTATATCGTGCTGCTGGTCAAGATCCAGACCGATTCTTTCGGCCTGATCGTGGCCCCGATTCTCTGCCTGCTTTCGCTGATGGGGCTTGTTTTCAAAGTCTGGGGCGCGGT
>CAZIQJ010000138.1:0-6647 GCA_964541285.1 uncultured bacterium
AGCGCTGGAAAAGACGCGGAAACTTCTGGAAGGTTTTATCGGGAAGTAAGCAAGAAGGGATTGCGGTGGGACCATTTTTTGCGTGTTTTGCAAAAAATGGTGGGCGGTACAGGACTCGAACCTGTGACCCCCACCATGTCAAGGTGATGCTCTAACCAACTGAGCTAACCGCCCAACAAAGAGCAAACAATATAACCTAGTTGCCTGCCTGAAGCAAGTCTTTCAACAACTCACTGGACCGCGACCTTTTGGCCTTCTTTTCCAGGAGCTTTGGGCAGGGTGATGGTCAGGACTCCGTTTTTGTAGTCCGCCACGATTTTGGTTTCATCTACAGGGCCGGGAAGCGGGAGGGAGCGCGCAAAACTTCCATAGCTGCGTTCCTGGGAATAAAACCCGGTTTTTTCATCTTTGGTCTGCGTGATGTTTTCTCTGCGGCCTTCAATGCTCAGTTGATTTCCCGTTACGGTGATATTGATTTTATCTTTCTCAAGTCCGGGCAGATCACCTGAAACGATATAGTTATTTCCTTCCTCGCGGACATCGAATGCGGGGTCAAATCCGAAATCTCCGGAAAGATCGTCGCTGAACATGGAGTGCGCCATCGGGGGCCCGAACATCATGGCCGCGTCAAACATGTGATTCATGCGGTCCTGAATCCTCTGCATTGCGGTCAGCGCGTCCTGCATATCATTGTCCTGGCTTGCGGGCGACGCGGGCTGGGTCATCCGGGCATGCGATGAGACGGAGCGTGAGAAAGCGCGCATGGATGGCCTTGAGCCAAGTCCTTGAGGGGGTGTTTGATGCGAAGCTGTTTGCTGGGGCTGAGCGGGCGGCGGGGCTGAGCTTTTAAAAATCAGGATTCCCGCTTCCAGCGTCAGGACAAAAAGCAGGATGGCGATAATTGTGAAAAGAATATTTGAGGTATTTTTTTTCTGGTTTTCCATGGCTTTCTCCTTTCAAAAGTGGGTGTGAAAGCTATTTTATACAGGCTTTCGGGGTTCGCAACTCAAAAACTGGGTTGAAAAGCCGATAAACCTGTGGTATTCCATATGCCACTTTAACCATGAAAGGGGATTTATGAGCAGGGACCACAAAAAGCGCATTAAGCGGGCTCGCCGCAAAGCACGTCTCAAGAGACAGAAAAAAGCCCTCAAGGCCAAAAAGAAGTAGTCGGGACTGGGCAAAACCCTAAAAATCGCCGTATGTTGTTATGCGAAAAAGGGTTGCTTTCATTTTCCCTACAGAGTACAATACCTTTCCACTTTTCAGAGGAAAGGCATTGATTCAAAAGTTGCAGTTAAAAGCATGGTAAAGTCCAGTTCCGAGGCGCTCGATCATCTGCGCCATTCCACCGCTCATATCCTGGCCCAGGCTGTTTTGTCCCTTTATCCGGGCACAAAACTGGCGATCGGTCCCGCGATCCCTGAAGGTTTTTACTACGACTTTGAACGCGAAGAGCCGTTCACGGACGAAGACCTCCGGAAACTCGAAGTGAAAATGGCGGAAATTGTCCGGGAGGGCCAGCCTTTCTCGCAGACGCCCGTTTCCAAAGTGGACGCCCGGAAACATTTTGAGGGCAGGAACGAACCCTACAAGCTTGAAATTCTTGATGCTTTGCAGGATGGGCAGATCACGCTTGTGCAAAATGGTCCGTTTACGGACCTGTGCAAGGGCGGTCATATACACAATACGAACGAGGTCAAAGCTTTCAAGCTTTTGACCGTGGCTGGAGCTTACTGGCGGGGGAATGAAAATAACCGCATGCTCCAGAGGATTTACGGAACGGCTTTTTTTTCGCAAAAGGAACTCGATGAGCACCTGAAGCGCCTCGAGGAAGCGAAAAAGCGCGACCACCGCAAACTGGGCAAAGAGCTGGACCTGTTCAGTTTTCATGAAGAGTCGCCGGCCATGGTGTTCTTTCACTCAAAAGGCTTTTATCTTTTTAACGCGCTGATCGATTTCCTTCGCGGACGTTTGCGCGAAAAGAATTACGAAGAAGTTTCGGCCCCGACCATCCTGAGCGATGACCTCTGGAAAAAGAGCGGGCATTACGACAACTTCCATGACGCCATGTACTTCACGAAGCAGGAAAACCGTGAGTACGCCGTCAAGCCCATGAATTGCCCCGGCCACTGCCTGATTTACAAGACAACGCAGCGGTCTTACCGGGAGCTGCCGCTTCGCCTTGCGGAGTTCGGCAAGGTACACCGCTTTGAGCGTTCAGGAGTGACGCACGGCCTGATGCGGGTTCGTGCCTTTACCCAGGACGATGCGCACCATTTCTGCACTGAAGACCAGCTTCAGGATGAAATCGGGCATTTGATTGACTTTATCGGGGAAATCTATACCATCTTTGGGTTCAAGGATTGGGATGTCGCGGTTTCAACCCGCCCGCTTAAGGCGATGGGGTCGGATGAGGTCTGGAACAAGGCCACGAATGCGCTGAAGGACGCGCTTTCCAGCCGGAATATCCCTTTTGAGATCAAGGAAGGCGAGGGCGCGTTTTACGGCCCCAAGATCGAGTTTGTTATTTACGACAGTCTGGGCCGCTCATGGCAGTGCGGAACCATCCAGGTAGACTTTTCAATGCCTGAGCGTTTTGATCTTGAATACGTGGCTCCGGACTCTTCCCGCAAGCGTCCGGTCATGGTTCACCGTGCCATTTACGGATCGATCGAGCGTTTTCTCGGGATTTTGATTGAACATTATGGCGGCGCGTTTCCGCTCTGGCTCGCGCCGGTTCAGGTGCGCGTCCTGACGATTATGGAATCGCAGGCTGAAGGCGCCAGGCCGGTTGTGGAAGCGCTGAAGAAACATGGCTTCCGGGTCGAAGAAGATTTCCGGAATGAGAAGATCGGCTACAAGATCCGGGAAGCCGAGCTTCAGAAAATTCCCTATGTCTTCGTAATCGGGGACAAAGAATTGCAGAGCCGCCAGGTGGCGGTGCGCAAACGCGGCAAGCAGGATCTCGGTTCCATGGACCTCGAGGTCATTGCGGGCCAGTTAAAAAAAGAAATTTCCGAAAAGGTCTAAAACAAAGGGGGGTCATTGAAGCAGTCCAATATTAAAGTCAGGGCAAACGAACAGATCAGGGTTCCTCAGATTCGTCTGATCGGAGCCGCGGGCGAGCAGATCGGGATTGTCCCGACGAAAGAAGGACTGCGACGGGCGCAGGAAGAAGGGCTGGACCTTGTGGAAGTGGCCTCGGCCGCAAAACCTCCCGTCTGCCGGATTTTAGACCTCAGCAAGTACTTATACATTCTTGAGAAGAAGGAAAAAGAAGCGCGTAAAAAGCAAAAGGTCATTCTGGTCAAGGAAGTGAAGATGACTTCCAAGATCGAGGAGCACGATTACCAGACCAAGCTACGCCATGGCCGCACGTTTCTTGAGCGCGGCGACAAAGTGAAGCTGACGCTGTTTTTCCGCGGCCGTGAAATCACGCACGCGGACATCGGGCGTAAAATTGTTCAGCGGTTTATCGAAGACTTGTCTGATATCGGAGAAGTTGAACGCAATGAGGGGCTGGAGGGCAACGCCATCCATGTTTATCTTATTCCCCGCGCTGCGGTAAAGAAAGCAGTGCCAATAAAGAAAGAAGAGGAAGAAAACTAGCCATGCCTAAACTTAAAACGAACAAAGCTGCAAGTAAGCGTTTTCGTATCACCAAAAATAAAAAAGTGCTGCGCCCCAAGGCCCTGCGCCGGCACATGCTCGCTGACCGGACTTCCAAAAAGAAGCGCCAGGCGCGCGGCATGTTCACGGTGGACCCGGCTGACCGCAAGAAGGTCATCCGCATGCTGCCCTACGGAAGCAAATAATTTATCCCGCGAAGGCGGGAATATTGACAGATAAAAGGAGTTTTATATGCCGAGAAGTGTAAACAATCCTGCTTCAAGAAAACGCCGTAAAAAGGTTCTCAAGCGCGCCAAGGGTTTCTGGGGCGGCCGGAGAAAACTTTTCCGCACGGCTCATGAAACCGTCGTCCGCGCCATGGCGTTCGCGACCCGCGACCGCAAGCAGCGGAAGCGTCAGTACCGCCGCCTGTGGACGGTCCGTATTAACGCGGCCTGCCGCGAAAACGGCACGACGTACTCGCGTTTCATTGCCGGACTCAAGAAGGCCAAGATCGCTCTGGATCGCAAGTCCCTCGCGGACATCGCGGTCAAGGACGCTGCGGCTTTCAAAAAGCTCGTTGAGCTTGCCGGCGCGAAAAAGTAATTTCCCGCATTCCGGGGATTTGCCATGAACTCCATTCAAGCGGTTGAAGAGGAAGCCAAATCCCGGCTTCAGGCTGTTCGCACAGCTGAGGAGCTGGAAGCGTTCCGGGTGGCCTTTTTGGGCAAAAAGGGCCGCCTTCAATCGCTCATGGATGAGCTCAAAGGCCTTTCCGGCGATGCCAAGAAAAACTTCGGTATCGAGGTCAACCGCCTCAAGGGATTCCTGGAACAGGAACTTCAGGCCCGGAAAGCAGGCGCTGTTACGGCGCCCAAATCCAGAAACTTTTTCGACGAAACCCTGCCGCCCATTCCTCCGGCGGGGGGAGCTCTGCATCCCATTACCCAGACGATCCGGGAAATCACCCGGATTTTCGAGCGTATGGGCTTTGAGACTGTGGACGGCCCGGAAATTGAGACAGAGTTCCACAATTTCACGGCCCTCAATATCCCTCTGGATCACGCCTCGCGCGATTCCTTCGATACGTTCTACACGGCGACAGGGCATTTGCTCCGCTCGCAGACCTCCACGGTCCAGATCCGCATGATGCAGTCCCGCAAGCCGCCTCTTCGAGTCATTGCGCCGGGCCGTGTTTATCGTCCGGACGCGGTGGATGCCAGTCACTCGTTCATGTTCCATCAGATTGAAGGTTTGATGGTTGATGAATCCGTGACTTTCAGCGACCTCAAGGGCATTCTCAATACTTTCCTGCGCGAACTTTTCGGATCTTCCACAAAAGTCCGTTTCCGTCCGCATTTCTTCCCGTTCACCGAACCCAGCGTTGAAGTGGATATTCGCTGGGGCCAGAAAGGCTGGCTTGAAATTCTCGGCGCGGGCAGCGTCCACCCTCATGTCTTTGATCAGGTTGGATATGATTCCAAGCGCGTCCAGGGAATTGCTTTTGGTCTGGGTGTGGAGCGCATGGCCATGCTGCGTTATAAAATTCCTGACATCCGCTATTTCTATGAAAACGATCTGCGTTTTCTGAGGCAGTTCTCATGAAGGTCAGCACAAACTGGCTCAAGGATTTCGTGGTTTTAGCGCCGCCTCTCGAAGATGTCGCGGAACGTCTGACGCTCGCGGGGCTTGAAGTTAAAAAAATTGAACCCAGCGCGGATAAAAAGGACATGGTTTTCGAAATCGAAATCACGCCTAACCGTGCGGACTGGCTTTCCCACATGGGGGTGGCGCGTGAAATCGCTATCGTTGAAAACAAGGCCTTTAAACTCCCTGTGACGGATAAAAATGCCAGCCGCGTCATGCCCAAGGGCTGGAATGTCAGCGTCAAGGAACTTGAGGGTTGTCCTTAGTACACGGGCGTTTATATCGAGGGTATTACCCACAAGCCTACTCCTGATTTCATGCGTGAACGTCTTGCTGCCTGCGGCGTGCGTTCGATCAGCCTGATTGTGGACATTACCAATTATGTTTTGCTTGAAACCGGTCAGCCGCTTCACGCGTTTGATGCGGACATGCTCACGGGGCAGGAGATTCAGGTCCGCAAAGCAAAGCCGGATGAGGTTTTTACGGCCATTGACGGATCCATTCACAAACTTCAGCCGCAGGACCTGGTCATCGCGGACAAGGAACGCCCTGTGGCGCTTGCCGGAATCATGGGCGGCAAGGACAGTGAGGTCAACGCCCGCACCCGTAATATTTTTCTGGAATCGGCTTTTTTTCATCCTCGCTGGATCCGGCAGAGCGCTCGGCGTAACGGCCTTGCGTCTGATTCTTCATACCGTTTTGAACGCCGCGTGGATCCTGAAGGCGTGGATTTTGCCCGCGACCGCGCGCTGGAATTAATTCAGAAGTATGCGGAACCTCGTTTTGTCAGCGCGGTCATCAAGGCTGGTAAAACTCCCGTTTCCGGAGACCGCCGGCTGCGGGTATCAGCGCTTGAGGTGACCAAACGCCTGGGCGTGAATCTCAAGTCTCATCAGATTTCTTCTATTTTGAACCGGCTGGGTGGAACGGTGAAGCAGGATTCAGCTGAGAGCTGGACCGTTACGCCCGCTTCTTTCCGCCCCGATCTGGTGGAAACGATTGATCTGGTGGAAGAAATCGCCAGAGTTCATGGTTACAACGATATTCCCGAAAGCGTTCCTTCGCGTCCGCTGGGAGGGGCTCCGGTCACACCTGAGCAACGCCTGGAAGATCGCGCGCGTCAGTTTTTTGCCGGCGCCGGTTTCTATGAAACCGTGACATTCAGCCTGATTTCGGGCGCGGGTCGGAATCCGGAAACGGCCCTGAAGCGCGCTGTGCGGGTCCATAATCCTTTGAACAAGGAGCTGGTCTGGATGCGGCCGACACTGGCCACGAGCCTTTTGCAGGTCATTCAGAAAAACCAGTCTCAGGGCGCAGAACGCGTTCCTGTGTTTGAGCTGGCTAACCGCTATTCTGTGGATGCTTCGGGAAAGCTTCCGGTCGAGGAA
>CAZIQJ010000139.1:0-6626 GCA_964541285.1 uncultured bacterium
AAAACGAGCAGACCCATAGATCTGTTGTCTAATGAGAGGGAAAGATCAACAGAGGAAGTAATCAGCCTTATTAATAACGAATATTCTGTAAAACGGTTTCATATAAAAGATAAGGCCACTCAGCAGCAGAAAGGCATTATATACAGCATTCCAGATTATAGCGGAACAGCTGTTTATGGCCGTTATACAAAGCTAGGTAGTTGGGTTATTGTTCCCACCAATATAATTTTATTTGTGGTCTGCTTAGCATTATATTTTCCGCTGGTACGGGCAATCATTAATCTTTTTCGACGCCGAACTGCCAAGGCCGCTCCTTGAGACTTTGGTGGGTTTAATTTCGGAGTTCGATCAGCTTCGCTCCTCGAGGACCGCGCCTTTTTTCAGCGACACAAAAACAAAAGGTATCGGGTCCAAATGAACCCGGTTCAATCAGAACCGGTACCAAAGCTGTTTTTGTTTGTACCCCGCCCCCTTCCCCTCTAAAATGAACCTGGCACTTTCAGAAGGGGTACCTTTTCTTTGCAAGCAACCAAGCTGGACCCTTTAAGAGAGCTTCGACCTCCAAACGGAGACCTGAAATAGCTTTATGGAACTTCTGTTTCTTTGCCTCATTTTATCATTCGGAATTTTTTGCTACCTTTTTTGGAATCACAAAAGCGGTGAAGCTGCTGTAACAGACAAGATAACATCTCTTATTAAAAGAAATAGTGCCTACAGCTTATTCGACAACATCATATTAAAAACGCCTGATGGCACTACCCAAATAGACCACTTAATAATATCCCCCTACGGAATATTTGTAATTGAAACCAAAAATTTAAGTGGTTGGATTTTCGGTGATGCCCACCAAAAGAAATGGACTCAATCTTTTAAAAGAGGCCGATGGCAATTCCATAAAAATACCTTTCAATTTCAGAACCCAATTCATCAAAATTACAAACACGTTAAAGCCGTAGAAAGTTTTTTGAAAGTTAATCCTAAATCAATATTTAGCATAGTTGTATTTGTTGGGAATTGTAGGTTTATGACAGATATGCCCCACAATGTTATGGGATTGCATGATCTCATTCCATACGTAGAGGCTCATGCAGAAAAAATTATAAATGATGAGCAAGTCAGCGAACATTTCCGGACACTTGCAGATTACGTCAATAATACCCTCATTACCTTTGATGACCATATGAGAAATCTTGAGCAAAATATGGTGCATCCCACCTGTCCCAAATGCGGTATTCCGTTGGTGCTTCGGACTGCTCGTAAGGGGCCGGACAAAGGCTCGGAATTTTGGGGCTGCAAAAATTACCCTTCTTGTAGAATAACCAGACCTTTTTAACCCTTGGCGGGACGGTTCTGGCGGGGACACATTTGCGCCAAACCTGTCCCCTTCAGAACCGTCCCCATTCCACGGTAGCTAAATTAGTTTAAAAAAAACAAAAGGTACCGGTTCCAAATGAACCTGGTTCAATCAGAACCGGTACCAAAGCTGTTAAAACGCGAAAAATCTCACTTTCATTCAGTCTCCTTGATCAGCCTTTGGGCTGTGCTGTTATTGTCGGCCCCGCTATAGAAAGCCTCACCCGCGAAAGTTAAAACTGCATGAAAGACTCCTGCCTCCCCGAAAGGGTGTGACAAGGGTCACTGCCCAAAGGCTTTCTTCTCACTAGCATACAATCTGTGGCCAGACATAAAACCCGGCCACTTGTTCACGAGTTCTTTGTCTTTTGAAAAAACTACCGCCCGGACGGCTTATGATTGGCACTTCCGGAAACGGCACCCTCAATGTTTCAGGACAAACACGGAGGAGGAGAAAATGAACGCAAACAAGCTCGGGCTATTGGTTGGTTCGTTTTATGCTGCGTGTCATGCCGGATGGTCTGTCCTGGTGGCCACAGGAATGGCCAAAACACTTTTGGATTGGATACTTCAACTTCATTTTCTTTCGTTTGAATACAGTGTGCATCCATTTGAAGCGGGTCGCGCGGTCATACTGATCCTTGTCGCGTTCGTATCAGGCTACGCGATTGGCTGGATTCTGGCCGCAGGCTGGAATGCCCTGAAGCGGTAAGGCCAGCGCCCCTTCAGACTGTTCCTTTTCTTAGAACACGGAGGTGATCCATGAGCAAGCACACGACCCAAAGCGGAGCCAGGCAGGCCTCTGTAGGACGTAAAGACGCATTCCGCGATCAACAGAAACATCACCCGAGCCGTCTGGAACCGCAAAAACAAAAAGGACAGCAAAAAAACGAGAAGCAAAAGCGCGGCGCCTGAAAACCTTTTCAATCATCAGCTTGGAAGACTTTTTCCATAAGCGTCCGCGTTCCTGATGGAAACATGCCCGCGCCAAACCTGCCCCACCCGGGCTTATTTCGCATTCTTGCTTTTGAGAGCGCCAATTGTTAAACTTTTTCGGAAATCAAACCAAGGGAGGATGAAGCTCATGAGAACCCGCAACTTACTGATGATTCTGGCAGCAGCAGCCTTATTGACCGTTCCGTTCTTATCCGCAAGCTCAGCCATTGCTGAGTCAAACCAGGGCGAAGCCAGACCGAACCAGTTCTGGTGGCCTGAACAGCTGAACCTTGCGCCGCTTCGAGCGCATGATGCTTCATCCAACCCTTACGGTGAAGGGTTTAATTACGCCAAAGAATTTAAAAGCCTCGACCTTGACGCTGTAAAAAAAGATATTAACGATGCGCTGACCACGTCGCAGGACTGGTGGCCCGCGGACTACGGCAATTACGGGCCGTTTTTTATCCGCATGGCATGGCACAGCGCAGGCACCTACCGCACGATTGACGGGCGCGGCGGCGCGGGCGGCGGCCAGCAGCGTTTTGACCCCCTCAACAGCTGGCCTGACAACGCGAATCTTGATAAAGCGCGCCGTCTGCTCTGGCCCATCAAACAGAAATACGGAAAAAAGATTTCCTGGGCGGACCTGATGATTCTTACGGGCAATGTCGCCATGGAAAACATGGGTTTCAAAACTCTTGGTTTTGCCGGCGGCCGTGAAGATGACTGGGAAGCTGATCTGGTCAACTGGGGACCTGAAACCAAGATGCTTGATGATAAACGCCGCAGCGCGGATGGAAAATTAAAAGGCCCTGTTGCCGCCGTCCAGATGGGTTTGATTTATGTCAACCCGGAAGGACCGGGCGGAAAGCCTGATCCCCTTGCGGCCGCGAAAGATATCCGCGAAGCCTTCGGCCGCATGGCCATGAATGATGAAGAAATTGTGGCGCTCATCGCGGGCGGACATTCTTTTGGCAAAGCGCATGGCGCTCATGCTCCCACGGGCAATGTCGGCCCCGAACCTGCTGCCGCGCCCATTGAAGACCAGGGCTTTGGCTGGAAGAACAAGGCGGGCAAGGGAAACGCTGAAGACACGGTCACCAGCGGCCTGGAAGGCGCCTGGACGTCTACCCCCGCAAAATTTTCAATGGATTACCTGAGTAACCTGCTGAAGTTTGAGTGGAAGCAGGTCAAGAGCCCCGCGGGCGCGACTCAGTGGATCCCCACGGATAAAGCCGCTGAAAAACTGGTTCCGGACGCGCACATCAAGGGCAAATTCCACGCGCCCATGATGTTTACGACAGACCTCGCGCTCAAGGAAGATCCGGAATTCCGCAAGGTCGCCGAGCGCTTTCAAAAAAACCCGAAAGAATTTGAAGACGCGTTCGCCAGGGCCTGGTTCAAGCTGACGCACCGTGACATGGGGCCGCGCGCGCGCTATCTCGGCAAAGAGGTTCCGGGCATGGAGCTGATCTGGCAGGACCCTGTGCCTGCTGTTGATTACAACCTGATCAACGCGGAAGATATTTCAAAACTCAAGAAAGAGATCCTGGAATCCGGGCTGAGTGTTTCCGAGCTTGTCAGGACCGCCTGGGCTTCCGCTTCTACTTTCCGCGGCAGCGATATGCGGGGCGGAGCGAATGGGGCGCGTATCCGTCTTGAGCCGCAAAAGAATTGGGAAGTCAATGACCCGAAGGAGCTGGAGAAAGTGCTGCCGGTTCTGGAAAAAATCCAGAAAGGCTTCAATGATTCACGTTCTGACAACACGAAAGTGTCCCTGGCCGATTTAATTGTGCTGGGCGGAGCGGCGGCTGTTGAAAAAGCGGCGAAGGATGCCGGTTATGATATTGAGGTTCCTTTCGCTCCGGGCCGCACCGACGCGTCACAGGAGCAGACAGACGTAAAAAGCTTTTCTCTGCTGGAACCGGCCGCGGACGGATTCCGCAATTACTTCAGCAAAAAAAGCGACCGTTCCCCTGCGGATATGCTCGTAGACAAGGCCAACCAGCTGACCCTGACCGTTCCCCAGATGACAGTTCTGGTGGGCGGCATGCGCGCGCTGGGCGCCAATTCCGGCGGATCCAAAAACGGGATTTTTACGGATACCCCCGGGGTCTTGAACAATGACTTCTTCGTGAACCTGCTTGGGATGTCCACAGTCTGGAAGAAATCCGACAAGTCCGAAGGCGTGTATGAAGGCTCTGACCGCAAAACCGGCGCGTTAAAATGGACGGCGACTACCGTGGACCTTATCTTCGGGTCAAACTCTGAACTGCGGGCCGTTGCTGAAGCCTACGCTTCTGACGATTCCAAAGAAAAGTTTGTACGCGACTTTGTTCAGGCCTGGGCCAAGGTCATGAACCTTGACCGCTTCGACCTCGCGCAGCAGGCTTAGCAAAAATAATCAACCGGAAAATGTGTTTAAAAAGCCGGCCCTTTTCAGGGCCGGCTTTTTAATTGAGTCTCCACGTTATTTTCAAGATCAATCATTCTGGCCCGGATCATTCGCGCAATGACCAGATTCCCTTTTTCATTAAAGTGATTGTGCCATCCGTAGAGAGAGTCCCATTCCGCCCGAGGAAGTTTTCTCAATTCATCCACAAAATCAAAATAATTTAAATTCAAACGTGCAGCGATTTGCTGGATCATCTGCCTCGAAAAATCAGAACTTTTGGCATCATAGTCCCAGAGCGCCGGAAAATAAACGACAACCAGAAGAGCTCTCTGCTTTCGGGTTTCCTCTGATAAATTCCGGAACATTTGCAGAAGGATAGGCTGGATTTCTTCAGAATTAACCACAATCTGATTTTCCGGTCTAAAAAGCTGGAAACCTGCCCGCTCCAGAAACGGATAAATCCGCAGCTGCTTTAATGCCAGCAGGCGTTTTTCGAAAAGCGGAAATGTATACATCCGCCTGGGAATCGGAATATTTTCGGTCTTAAGCATTCCGTTTTTAGATAATTTGAGAGCGGGCTTGCCATAGCCCCAGAAATCTTTTTTAACCATCCTGTTGAAATCATTTGAGATAAAACTGAAAATGACATAATTGTGCTCCAGCCGCACACCGTCACGCATATACCAGAGATAGGACTGATCGATTCCATATCCGCCTTGCCCCATGTTAACGGATTCCAGCCCAGGCTCAAGTAAAGACAGCTGATTACACCAGGTGTCGCTATTTTTGACGCCGAAACCGAGAGTGAACGAATCCCCCACGCAAAGAACCCGCTTTTGTCCTTTTGCTAACGCAGGCGTAATATCCCGGTCGTTACGAAAACGCTGTGAATTTGTTTTTAGATTAATTCCGGGGCCGTAAAAATCCGGCAATGAAATATTCGCCTTATTGATCCATCCCAAATCGCGGTCATACTCCGTGTGACCTCTTTCCTTAATCAGGGCAACGGGCTTCCGCATTTCCTGCCAGACGAAAAAGAAGCTGCTGCCCCCTTCGACAGCGCAGAGAAGGACAAGCGTTATGAGAGAAATGAGAGCCGTGGTTCCCGCCAGCGAAGCTGCTTTTTTAAGAATTCCGTCATCCGGCATATCTGATTTTTCCTGTATTTTTAAAGGCCGCGCGGCCTGCTGACCGTTCAAATATCATCGGCTATTAAATAGAAACATTAAGAATGCGCGGCCCTCCTCTCAGGGCCATTCGGTTAATTCCGGATTTTTAATGCCTTGACTATATCTGCTTATGCGTATATAGTTTCTTCATGAAACTTACCGACTCCCAGATCATTTTTGGCGCGCTGGCCGACCCCACCCGTCTCAGAATCATGAACCTTCTTCAGGAAGGCGAGCTTTGCGTCTGTGACGTCATGAGCGTTCTCAGAGAACCCCAGTCCAAGGTTTCCAGGCACCTCGCCTATTTGAGAAAGGCCGGTGTTGTCGAGGCGCGCAAGGAAGGCCTGTGGATGTACTACCGCATTGCCCGGCCCAGAACGAAAACATTCCGCGCTGTTTTCGAAGCCCTGACGCACGCTCATCTGGACTTTGAAGAATTAAAGAAGGACCTTCGGGAATACCAGAAAAACAAAGGCTGCCTGGTCGCCTGCTGCAAATAATTTTTTTTGGCTTATTTATATCTGCATAAGCAGATGTTTAGGGGAGGTGATTGAAATGGATGGCTGCGGAGGAGGATGCTGCAAATAACTGTCTGTTCCCTCCGGAGATGACCGCGCTTCCTGGTCACCTCCCGGAGGGACGGCTGTAATGAAAGGCTTGAAAAAATGACATCTGCAAAAAAATTATCGTTTTTAGACCGTTTTCTGACTCTGTGGATTTTTCTGGCCATGCTCGCGGGAGTTGGCGCGGGATATTTTTTTCCTGGAATTGCC
>CAZIQJ010000140.1:0-6615 GCA_964541285.1 uncultured bacterium
GATTTGATCGTGGGTCAATATTCTGGAATTCATGATCCCAAAATACCGGATATTCTGAAGTTTTCTACTTTTTACCGCGAAGATCTGGAAGGAAGTGCCTGTTCTGCACTTGTTTAAAAAGGTACCGGCACTCAGAGTGCCGAGTTCGGAAACATTATACGCACACCCAAAAAGAAGGCTAGTCAGCAAAATTGGGTAAGGGGCCTGCGGGGTAAGGCTGAGGAGGGGGGCTGGAGGGCGCGGCGCTTAACCCGGCACTTTTAGAAGGGGTACCGGATTTAGCAGTTTAAAGATTAATTCCGACTTCGAAGCACCTCTTCTAAGTTTTTTCTTTTGGTATCCAGGGCTCCCGAAAAATCTCTGCCCAGTCTTCTGCACCGGACGGGAAAATAGTATGTCCATAATTTGAACCATTCAAAATCAGTTCATACTTAATTACTAGTTTTTCTAAAAAATCGAGAGCAGGTCGAAGATCGTCAAATCTAAGTACGCGGCGAGTTTTTTTGATACTCAGATGAGCTATTCGCTTATCTGTAAACCATTTTAGCTTTTTTATAATCTTGTTTAATTTTCGACTGTCTTTTCTTGGCATTGCTGGGTTAAGGTATTGTTTCCGAATACGTTTCCTCCAACCGAAAAATTTCTCAAAATCTCTCCGTGCAAAGTCCTTAGCAAAGCTCCGTCTATATAAATTTTTAAGGCGCTGCCAAGAAAGCACTTCTGGTTTCGTGCTTATTTCTTTAAGTAATTGAGAAAACGAAATATCATCGCTTCGAGTGGGAGAGCCCTGCCTTCTGATTTTAATGAGCATGTCTGTAACATAGGCATCGCCAAGCCATTTATAAAAAATATTCCCTCTTTGGATTTTGGGATTGCTCCTTATGATCTCCTGAACTTTCCAAAAAACATGCCTAGCAATAAGCATGTGCGAAACCTCAATCCGTAATCGTTTTAGCCGTTGCTTCCAAACACGGTATTGATTATCTGCTTCTCTTTTAGTTAGGGTAGGAGTCTTGGTAGACATATAAATGCGCCAGGATTTTGATTATCCCTTTAACTTCCGCCACGCAAAAGACCAGTGATGCCACCGCTCATATAATTCCCTTAACAACTGACCTTTTTCGCTTTCTTCATTTTCCTCATAGGCCCAATTTTTATTCAAATAATCCATTAAAGCGTCTGCGGTTAATCTTGGCGAGCATGTATCTAAGTGGCAATTGTTCTCGTACGCTTGCTGGAAAAGGGCAAAAAGATCGTCTTGATAGGGAGATTGACCCATATACCCACGAATCCCGCTTATGTGGCCATTTAACAGGCCGATAAGTTTGTGCACAATCTCAAGCGCTGTCTGGCTTGCTTTCTCATCATTTTTCCGCGCTTCTTTATTTCCATCACTTGGCAAAGGCTTTAGATATTTACTAGGGACAGACTCTTCCAATTTTTTAATTAATGCTTTGTCATTTATTTTAATTAAATATTTTCCAGAAATCCAAAAGCGCCCCCCTTTTTTCGGGCAATAACATTCATATAAACCTAGTGGGCTAAATCCAAGGAATCTAAAGAAATCTCCTTGCTCAAGACCTTCGGCATCCGACACATCACGTCTTAAAGATTCAGCTTCGATTAGTTTGTACCAATCGCCACATTTAGGATTATCAGGTTTTGAGTCCATTTTGAAGCCTTTCAGCAGCAGGGTTAATGAGGATACGAAAAAGAAATCTTTTGGGGCTCTTTTAAAAGATCACCAATAAGAAACCATTTTTCTCTATCTGCGGTTTCTGCACCAAAAACCCACAATTGTGAAATTCCTAATTTCGGAATACTTAATTTACTCAGATCAAATTGCCCTTTTCGATTCAAATGAAAAGCAACGATTAAACCTTTCGAATCCGTGTACTTCTCAAGTTTTTTAAGCTCTACCTCAAAAGTAGCAGTCGGATTTAAATCTTCCGGAACAAGCTCTTTTAATTGAACAGGTGCAAAGTGGAGTTCATCACCTGATTTAAACATCGTAACGATGTCATAATCCATTGCTTCATGCCGCGCGAAATAGACTTTTGAACCAATCAATGAAGCTAGGCCATGACAAAAGAGGGCCGCTTCTCTACCCTCGTGGTGAGGTCGTAATTTTTGAGTTCTTAGATGTTTGATTTTGTCATTGGGTGCATGCTGTATAAAAAATGGTTCAATATCCCGAAATCCTTTAAGAACAAGCTCGGGGTCATGGTAGGTTAACTTATCCCATTCTTTCATAAGAATCTTTTCATTGCTCATATAAGAACCATCCAAATGCTATCGTTTTTGCTATTCGGGAAAATTATAGAGGCTGGAAAACAAAAGAGCCACCGTCATTATCTGACGATGGCTCTTGCATTTATAAGTGGTAGCGGGGCCAGGATTTGAACCTGGGACCTTTGGGTTATGAGCCCAACGAGCTACCGGACTGCTCCACCCCGCGCCGTGTGTTTCTAACTGGAAGATTCAAAAAGGGAATCAATACAGAAGAGATGACCCCATTATACGCCTGAAAACGCGTTTTTCAATGCCTTTCTTGGCCGGAGCAGAAACGCAAAACGCGCAAGTGATTGAAAGAAAAAGGGTTAAAAAGACGTGTTTTAGCGGGTTTCGCGGCGGGGATAAACCGGCTCTTCATCGCCCGCGACCGGGGCCGGGTCTGTCACCGCAATATCCACGGCCTGCTCTTCTTTGGGCGGCTGAATGCGCGTGCCGCTTTCAGAAGAACGAAAACGCGGAAGGTTTTCTTCCACAACTTTGCGCGCTTCCACGG
The DNA here is from genome assembly GCA_964541285.1 of uncultured bacterium. GTDB lineage: Bacteria > Omnitrophota > Omnitrophia > Omnitrophales > Aquincolibacteriaceae > CAYLPP01. Next base: position 2,789 of record CAZIQJ010000140.1, read on the forward strand.
TAAAGCCCTGTTTGGGAGGAACCACGGTGCCTTCTTCGGCCAGCTTGTTGGTTTCTTCAAGCGCCTTGGCGGCTTCTTCCACTTTGGCTTCGGGCTTGGGCTTGTCCTGCACGAATTTGTAAACCACTTCGCCCGGCTTGACCAGGCCCAGCTCGTCGCGGATGACTTTTTCAAGATACTGCACGTCGTTTTTCAGAAGGTCGCGTTCTTCTTTCACGGCCTTGAGTTTGCTCTCAACGTCGCGCAGTTCGCTTTCGATCTGTTCTTCCTTGCTCTTGAGGTCGCGGTATTTGGAAAGGCCGGGCAGGTAGACCCAGGAGAAAACAAACAGGGCCAGGGTCAGGATCCACAAAGCGAAGAAAGGTTTTTTCATAGTCCTCAAAAAAAATCCCCGCGCCTTTTCCGTGACGGGAAGGCGCGGGGAAAAACGGGTTTAAACCGCGACAGCGCTACGGGATTTTTTCTTGCTCGCCAGCAGGGCCTGGGCCGCGTAAACAGCCTTGGAGCCGAGTTCTTCTTCAATGCGAAGCAGCTGGTTGTACTTGGCGATACGGTCCGTGCGCGAAAGAGAACCGGTCTTGATCTGGCCCGCGCCCGTGCCGACCGCGAGGTCGGAAATAAACGCGTCTTCGGTTTCGCCGGAGCGGTGGGAAGAAATCACGCCGTAACCGGCTTTCTGCGCCATGCGGATGGCTTCGAGCGTTTCAGAAACCGTGCCGATCTGGTTGACCTTGATCAAAATGGCATTGGCCGCGCCCATCTTGATGCCCTTTTCAAGGCGCTCAGGGTTGGTCACAAAGAAGTCATCGCCCACGATCTGGATTTTATTGCCCAGCGCTTCGGTGAACTTCACGTAGCCGCTCCAGTCGTTCTGGTCCAGACCGTCTTCAATGGAGTAGATCGGGTATTTTTTGGCCCAGTCCGCGTAAATGCTGACCATTTCATCCGCGGTGAACAGTTTGGAGGGGTTGGATTTCCAGAACTTGTAGCCCTTGCGGCCGCCTTCGTCGAAAAGTTCGGAAGAGGCGCAGTCGAGCGCGATCTGGATCTGGCTGCCGGCCTTGTAGCCGGAGTTAGCAATGGCTTCCATGATGACTTCAAGCGCTTCCTCGTTGCCAAGGTTGGGCGCGAAACCGCCTTCGTCACCTACCGCGGTCACATGGCCCTTCTTCTTAAGAAGGCTCTTGAGCGCGTGGAAAATTTCCGTGATCCAGCGAAGGCCTTCGGAGAAGGACCTGGCGCCCATGGGCGCGATCATGAATTCCTGGAAATCGATTTTGTTGTCCGCGTGCTTGCCGCCGTTGATGATGTTGGCCATGGGCACGGGCAGGGTGAAGTTTTTGTTCTTGTGGAGCTTTCCGATGTACTTCCAGAGCGGAAGGCCTTCGGTTTCAGCGGCAGCGCGGCAAACAGCCATGGAGACCGCGAGCATGCCGTTAGCGCCGAGGCGGGCCTTGTTGGCCGTGCCGTCGAGTTCAATCATAAGTTCGTCGACGGCTTTCTGGTCGCCCGCGTTCTTGCCTTTGAGCGCTTTGGCGATTTCCGTGTTGGTGTTCTTCACGGCCTTGAGCACGCCCTTGCCAAGGTAACGGCCCTTGTCGCCGTCGCGAAGTTCAACGGCTTCGTATTCGCCGGTGGAAGCGCCGCTGGGAACAGCCGCGCGCGCCTGAACACCGTTGGCCAGAAAAACATCGGCTTCAACAGTAGGGTTGCCGCGGGAATCAAGAACTTCACGTGCGATGACTTTGGTGATTTTGGATGAGGCCATTTTTTTTAAACCCTTTCAGATAAGTTTGATTGTCATCCTGAACCGGAGAAAATCCGGTGAAGGAACTGTCTTAGATTCTTCGGCCCCGGGCCTCAGAATACAAGAGAGGAGATTTGGGAATTATAGGGAAACACCGCTCTTTTGTCCAGCCGCGTATCCCTTTGCCTTTAAATAACTTAGGATGCCCTCGCCAATGACCCCGTTCCCCAGGTTATTGTGGTGATAGTCCACCGGGTCATAGAAAGGCTTCATGGAGTCCATGTTATGCTCCGCGGCATAGCGGTAAAGCATGGGTTTTGTGTCGATGATATCAATCCCCCGCTTTTCCAGCTCGGCTTTCATGAAATCCTTGCGCCAGTCGGACCGGACCAGGTAGTCCTCATTATAAAAAAGAACATACGCCAGGCCGGAACAGTTTTCGCGGCAGCTTTCCTGGATGGCGTCCATGAACTCAAGGTTGAGTTTTTTGATCAGCGCGCGGTTATTGCGCTTGATGCCAAGGCGCGTTCTGATAAAGGCCGCGGCGTAGCTGAACACATGCGGCCGTATGCCTTCCGCGGGCGCCTGCACCGGAACGCCGCGCAGCTCAAGCTTGCCGCCGTCGCCGGGAACAAAATAAGGTTTCCAGAAACCGCGGAAAGTCAGGCCCGCGCGGTCAAGGTCATCAAACAGCAGCACGCCGACCATGACAAACGGCTTTGAAACCTTCTTGTGCGTTTCCCGGAATATCAGATAAATCTGGTCCGTGCCGTAACCCCCGCCGCCCAGGTCAAGGACGTCCGCGTCCGGAATTCTTTGCTGAAGGTAGCGCGGAAGCTGATGGTCCGGGTCGGCGAAGCCTTTGATGTAGGAATCCCCGTAGAAAAGAATTTTATTCCTGCCGTCATCCTTGAGGCGCGCCAGTGTGTCGGCCTGAAGGCCCAGCGGGTTTTCAGGCGTGACCGGGACCTGCGACCAGCCCAGCAGAGGCTGGATCATGGACGATCCGGGAGCAAAAAACTTTTTCTTCCACACGCTTTCCATTTTCCAGTAATCATCATCCACGGTGTACGCTGCGTACAGGCCCGGAGAGCGGAAACCCGGAAGATTCAGGGAAATACCGGCGCGGAAAATCAGTTCCAGAAGAAGCGGAGAAAGAATGAGCAGGCTGGCCGCGGACAAAGTCATTTGCCTGAAAAACGGATTCGCGGAAACTCGCGGAGAAAGATGCAGCAGGCCTGTGACGGCGCAGGCGGCAGCGGCCGCGAGTACCAGCCCCTGAAACACAGGGCTCTCAAAACGTCCGTCCGGGCTGAAAAAGTTCATGACTCTGGGAACAACGCAGGCCCATAAAATCCAGATCAGCCCGAAAAAAGCATTGGCCCAGCTTTCAGCGCGCCGCATGGGGTTCAGTCTTTTTCCCAGTATTCTTCGTCGTGATGATGTTTGGGAAGCTGGATCTTGCCGGAAAAAACGCGGCGAAGCGCCTCGGGGTAAATGCTGTATTCCATGGCATGCACGCGGGCTTCGAGCGTTTCCAGCGTGTCCTTTGGCTCCACCTTGACCTTGCCCTGCAGGATGACCGGGCCGGTGTCTACGCCCTCGTCCACGAAATGCACGGTCACGCCGGTTTCGCTGACTTTGGCGTCAAACGCGTCCCGAATGCCGTGCGCGCCCGGAAACGCGGGCAGGAGCGAAGGATGAATGTTGATAATTTTGGAAGTATAGCGCCGCACAAAGCCGGGGCTTAAAAGCCTCATGAAACCCGCGAGCACGATCCATTCGATTTTTTCCTCATCCAGCTGGTCAATAATCGCGGCCTCGAAATCTTCACGGGTCTTGAAAAGCTTGCGGTCGATCATACCCACAGGCACGCCCATGTTCTGGGCCTTCTGGATGGCTCCGGCTTCAGGCCGGTCGCAAATCACCAGCACGATTTCTCCACCCGCCAGCTGGCCGGCCTTGGAGACCCTGATCAGGTTTTCCATGTTGGTGCCGCTGCCTGAAACAAACACCGCGACCCTGCTCCTGCTCATATTTCCTCCCGCTTGAAAAGTTTTTTACGGCCATGGCCGGAAAC
>CAZIQJ010000141.1:0-6586 GCA_964541285.1 uncultured bacterium
GCCGATTCCGCGGTAACTTTTTCTGGCCTGAGGAAGAACATAAATGGCTTCACCGCGGCCATTGGCCAGACCTTCTTCTGTCAGACTGGCAAACATTTCCGTAAAACCGTCCTGGAATTTAAAATGAGCGTAGCCGACTTCCTTGCGCGGCTTTCCTTTCATCTGCTGATAAACCCGGATGTAACCTTTATCCGGCCCTTTCTCCCCGGCTTCCCGATAGTACGTCACGTCAAACACCGTGCCGTTGGATGCCATGATACTCAGCTCGCCCTGCCGTTCTGAAGTCCAGCGCGCGATGACATCCGCGTAAGGATCGGGCTGAGCAGCCGCTTCCTGAGCGCGCATTTCGGAACGCAGTTTGGCGAGCGCGCTGACCAGCTCATAGCGCCTGCCCGAGAGTTCAATGCTTCCGGAAACTTCAATCAGCCGGTCCACCAGGTCCTCTGCCTGCTCCTGGATCAACCCTTCCCCCACAGCCATAAAAATCGACTCCGCGATCCTGCCCGCATTTTCTTTTTCTCTCAGAAAAGCGCCCAGGTCTTCCGCGATCGTCTCAAGGGTTTCCCTTGTTCCAAAGAAAGCTTCTTCAATGCGCATGGCATAAAGCTGAATTTCAGCCGGGCTGGCGCCGGGCGCAGGCATACGGTCCAGAATCCCGACATTTCCCTCTTCCGGCTCAGCCCCCGGCTGCACATCCCCTGCGCCTGCCTGGGCCAGCGCTCCGCCTTCAGTCAGGCTGCGGATAATTTCATAGCGTTCAAACATCAGCGCGGGCATTTGAGAGATCAGCGCATCCGCAAAAACCGAAGCGTCGTCCGCGGAAATTTCACGCTCCGGTTTGAAATTTTCCAGAATAAACAGCACCATGTCCTCTGGACGCGGCATACTTTTAACAAGTTCCAGAAACCGGTTTACGCCCAAGCTGATTGCCACTTCATTACCTGGATCGCGAAAAGAGGCGTTAATAACTTCATGGTATTTTCCAAAAAGATTCAGCGGCCGGAATTCCGCTTTTCCTGAACGAAACTCTCTGGCGCGTTTCTCGATCTGGAAGGTCTCCAGTCCCGCATACAGAACCTTCTCCGGGGTGACATCCATATCATCCGGAGGGCCCGCTTTCACGGCAGGCGGCGCCTGGGGAAGGCCTTCGCGGTAATTCCGCCAGGGGGCATAAGCAGGCATGCGCTCCGGCAGCTGAAATCCGGGGACATCGTCTCTGGTTCCCCGCGTTTCAAGCCGCACGACATCCGGAGAAACCGCGGCAGACGCCCGCCTGATTTCCGCGTTCATTCCCGCAAAAGCGCTGGAAGAAAACCATCCAGAGAAGAGAAACAACATCACCGCAGTCATGAGCACACGGAAAAACGCGGAACGAGTTTTGGTTTCCCGCACTTCCGAACGTTTTTCAGGCAGCCAGCCGGACACAGCGTCTGCCACGGAATTCCCGCCAAGCACGCGCAGATGCGGCTGAGGTTGAAAATATTCTGAGTATGACGGATCGATTTCTGAGGCCAGCACATTCACGCCCGAAGTTTCAAAAGCATGCAGCGTGCCCGAGTGCGCGGTAAAACCAAACCCTCCGGTCTCACGAACAATCTGGACCATGGCCATGAGCCCGGTCAAATCATTAGGCATGACAGGCAGCACACTCTCCGGATGCCCCAGCTCCCGGGCTTTTAGAACCAGCTCTTCCCTGATTTTTTCAGCATTCGCCCGCGCACCGCTCCGGCCCCACTCTTCCGGGCCGCCGTTAATCACGATGTAGACGTCCTGCTGCACAAGCTCGGCCAGCCAGGCGTTCCATTGGCCGGCACTTTTAAGCGCCCAGTCTCTCCACTGTCCGTTCATTCCAAAAAACAGGTTCACAAAAACCACAGGCTTGGCATCTTCCTGCGTAAAATCCAGCCTTGGATCCTGCGCCTTGAGATCACGAATTCGCGCCCGGACTTTCTCGCTCAAGTTCTCAACGCCCAGGGTAAAGGGTTCCTTTCCAAAACCCTCCAGTCCCATGCCCTCAAATCCCTCCCGCTGAAAATCATGATAGTTCTCACCTTTGCGGAACATCTTCAGGTAACGTGTGTCCAGCCCCTTGAACCAGATCGTGTGCGGCGTGATGTACATCAAGGGATGCGCGGTTTCAATAGCCGAAGTGTGGTCGTTGTCGATTTGAATGATCAGGACTTCATCCTGTTCAAAACCTCTGGCCGACCGGTTGACCGTCTGCGTTGTGATACGGTCACGGACCTGGTAATCGCCGTAGCCTGACGGCACGTGATTGACACGGCCGGAAGTAAAACGCACGGTTTCAAGAAACGGCACAGCAGCGTCAATCACGGCGTTAGGAAAATTCTCTTCCAGCACGGGCAGGAGCTCTCGCGTGGAGGCCATTTCACGGCTGAAGTTGGAGCCGCTGACAAGGATGACTTTTTTGATTTTTTCGCGCGCGATACGGCCGAGCGGAGGCATCTGGCTTTCGCGCATTTCCGAACGACGTTCCCAGCCCTGAATTTTGGGCGCGTAAATACGAATCTGCCTGGGCGCGTTGATGACAAACGACGCTCTCCGGATCCACAGGTCAATGTCTCCGGGCGTGATCAGGACATCCGGCCCTACCCAAAGCTCATCACGCTCTGAGCGGAGCGTAAAAATCCGGTACTGCATGTCTTCAGAGAGTTCGCTGTAGGCCTGCGGCCGGCGGGACGCCAGGGGCCAGCCCTGCGGAGCCGTGACCATGACACGCACAAAGGGCCGCTGGTATCTTTCCGTGTCTCCATTTTGCGCCAGGGTCCAACCTTCTTCATAACCCACTTCAAGAACCTCGACTTCCGGTCCTCCACGCTCCAGGCCTCCGGCAATTTCAAGCGTCTGCCCCACACCGCGGTCCAGGACCAGCGCGCGCATTTCAGAGCGTTTGATTTCGATTTTCTGTAACTCCTCCTCAAAGCCCTTTCGGATTCCCGCGGAAAGGTCTTTTGAATGTTCCAGAATAACCCTTACGACCGTGACGGACAGACTGCGGATCGCGGGAGATTCCTTCTCGTCCTTTGCCATCTCAAGAAAAACCCGTCCTGAAACTTCCGCTTTTTCAAGCTTGCTGTAAGCGGCAAGCAGACTGACGCGCGCTTCCGTATAAAGGAACTCTTCCCTGGACCGGGAGATCATACGTTCGCTGTTCGCTTTTTTCAGCAGCGCCGCGGCATTGCTTTTATTTCCCGCCTCACCCAGAATCTCGGCCGCCAGGATCAGTGTGAGCGGCGCCGCGTCATCGTTCTCCAGGTCTTTTAAAGCCTGCGGGGCGATGTCCGCAGCGATACTTTTAAGGGCATCCATGAAGCTCTGGAGCTCCTGATACCGGGTCCTGTAAAAAGCTTCGATCTGTTTATTTTTTTCCTGCTTTCCGAGCTCTTTCCTGTCAAGCTCGAGCTCGAGGCCTTCTTCATGCACGTCCCTGGAAATTCTTTCAACCGCCGCGCGCAAAGCATCCGAGACCTGACGTTTTTCACGCACCCCCGCGTATATCGAAACCAGCAAACGTTTCGCGTACCGGGCCGCACCAATGCGAACCTTAACATCCGGATTCTGGAGGTCTTTGACCACTTCTCCGACATTTCTCCTGTCCAAATTCCGGTTCGCCGCGGCCTTACTATCCGCGTCTTCTTTTTCCAGCCTTCTCTTCTCTGCCTCCTCGAACTGTTTTTTCAGGTCAATTTTGACACCGCCAATGGTCAGGGTATCGCCTTCAAAAACCGCGCTTTGCGTATCCCCGGCTTTAATGGCATAACCGATCCTGTTTCCTCCGTGAATCACAGCCAGACCATGCTCACCCAAAAAGTTTGATTCTTCATAGGCGATATAACGCCCGTCTCTGGAAATCAGGGGCGGATACAGTTTTTTGGGGTCATCCGCCTGCCCCAATTTCAAAAACCTGAATCCTCCCTCGGGGTGCCTTTCATAAAGCCCCATGTAATACACGGTTCCGATCGTATCGTGCTGCTCCCGTATGCCATAGACGAGGTCCTTGAAAATCGTAGGCTGCGGATCGGGCGGCAGTTTTTCCGCAAGAAAGGAAATGCCCTGGATCTCAACCGCTCCTCCGTTTTTCGCATCCCGGACGCGGGAAATCGCGAACATATCCGGCTGGTAAAACATTCTGCGGCCCTTGTTCTGATGCAGGATTGAAGAAGACAGATCAATCGACAGGGTTTCAACCTTGTCACCCGTGTTGGGCCGGAAATTCAGCGGAAACTTTTGCTTGTTGTTGACATACTGCTCGCCGATCAGGGGCTCGCTGTTCAGGCCTCCAAATTCACCATAAAGCCCCTGCGAAGCTTTGTCTGATTTACTCTTGTAGCGGATGACCATGCGCGGTGTGGCGTGAAGGTCGAGAACCGTTTTCACTTGCCACATCTGCCAGCCGTCCGGAAAGTCGGAAACGCTCAAGCCCTCGCGCCGGCCTTTTCCCTGCACACTTGTGACAAGAATTTCTTTGGAACCGCCGGTGGCATTCAAAGCGCGCATGAAATCAGGTTCCGCCGGAAGCACGCCTCCCGGAGGAAGATTGAGTTCGGGCTTGACCGCCTCTCTTTTGGCCTCGCGGACGGGCTCAACTTTTTCCTCCACAGGGCTGACAACAAAAACCGCTTCCTTCGGTGCGGGCGATCGCGTGGCCAGCCAGCCCACAAGGCCGGCGGCTCCCAGAAATACGCCCGCGGCCAGAGCGATTTTAAATTTCAGCCCCCTTATTTCCGAACGCTTGTAGGAAAAAACCGTCTTTCTTCCCGCTGTGGTTTCCTGCCTTACCCTGACTGCCAACCGCAGAAAGTCCTGGTCCGGGGAGACTCCCTGATTCGCCTGACTGCGGATGGAAGAAATATTTTTCCCGCTGCTCAGCAAGTTCCCATAGAACGAAACCGCGGACGATGCATCGCTCTGGACGGCAGCGGCCCTAAGCAGAAGTTCAAAAATACGGTCGCCTGCCGGCTCACCTTTCAGGAAAGCCCTGAAAACCGGCAAAATAGTCCTGTTTGCTTCCGAAAAGTCCCATTCCAGCCGCTGGTAGCGGAAAAGCCGGCGGTCCTGCGCTGAAATCCGGCTTTCAAGAACGTCGAAAGTCGCGTTCATGAATTTTTCAAAAGCCTCTATCAACTTGAAGTCCGCGGCACGGACCTCAAACACGCCCCGGATATCCTCGGCAGCTCCAGAAACCGCAGCCTGACGGCGCTCGCTGTCCTCCTCAGGAATTTCCGCGATTTGCGCTTTGATATCCCGCACCGAACGGCCGGATTCAAGCGGCATGGAAACAAGCAGGGCCAGAAACAGTTCCGGCCGGTTCTGGTAAGCGGCAAAATCAATTCCCTCAAGATCATCTGCCGCGATGGCCGAAATATGCCCTTCCACCGCTTCCGGAACTTCCACATTACCGGCGCTTTCCAGATACTCCCTGAAAGAAAGCATTCCCGGAATCTCCAGGCTGCCGGCCGCGTAAAAATGCAGGATCGCGCGGTAGAAACGCAGGGCAATTTGTTTCGAAAAAAGATCAGGCTGGGTCAAGGGGTCCGCAAGCGCTCGGCTCGGGGCATTTTCAAAGTAGTACCGGACATCGAGGTTCTGTTCATAAGCCCGCTGCGCCCAGGCCGGAAGATAATGGAAGAACAGCCGCCTCTTTTCCTCTATAACGCTGGATTCTCCCGCCGTAATTCCCGGAGCGCGGACATGAATCAGAAGCGCGGCCAGAGCGTCCGCGTTTTCCTGATAAAATCCCCAGCTCTGCTCTCCGCTCTCAAAAGGCCTTCCTTCGTTAAGAGCCTGAGCGTCTTTCTGCGCCGCAGCCAGGCGCTCCGGCTCCAGATACAGCGGGCCGTTCAGGCGGTAGTCCTTCAAAAATTTGGTGTAACCGCCAAGCCCCGGAATTTCGACTTGCCCTCGCCGGTAGGCACGCACCACGGCCTTGCGGACCGCGGCCGTTGTTTCATGGCGTTCCTCTTCGGGTTTTGTCAGCGCCGTGCGGCTGGCCGTGACACCCACGGGGCGGGCGGAAGGCTGGTAATTAATGCCGATGGAATTTTCATCCATCCACCTTTTTTCCCAGCCGGTCACGTAATGATAAAGCGAAGGGTCGCGCGCGCCCTGAATGTAAAGTTTGTCCACTGTCAGACGCCGGATACGCATTCCGCTTTCCACCACCTGCGTCCTGTTTTCGTTTCCATATCCAGCCAGCGGTATGACTTTGTCGCGGATGGGAATATCCAGCGGCTGTCCCTTTTCATTGACCATGACAATGTTCACGTCGTCCACCGCGCCCACATACTCGGAGAGAAGGTATTTCATGTTTCTGTCTTCGATAAAAACAGGCGTCAGGTCGTTCTCATCCGCGTCCTTGATCCACTGGATCCGGGTCCCCTGGAACTTGCCTTCCGGGTCCGCGTACTGCGCCATACCCACAAGAACCAGGTCCGTGACCTTTTCAGGATCATCCGGGTCATTACGCACCACGCGCACGCGCGCCTGATGAACCTGGCCGTTCAGGCCCGTGCGGAACACCACTTCATCCGCTCCCGCGTAAACCGTGTCTTTGCCAATGCCGAAC
>CAZIQJ010000142.1:0-6576 GCA_964541285.1 uncultured bacterium
CCAGACAGCCGCCATGACAAAAAAACCCGCCACGGCCATCAAAACTGTGGAAGCCCATGTCACCCCCAGCAGCATCAGGCCGCCCAGGAAAACTGAACTAACAACCAGGGCAATGGCCGAAAGATGGTAAATGAGTTTTCCGGTCTGAAGAGACCGCCTGAGCGTAATGCCGCCGGCCCACCGGACCAGGCGCATAAAACCGCCGTAAAGAAAAACCAGCCCGCCGCCCAGAATCCGGAGCGGATTTAAATTAGGCATTCTTCCCCACAGAGCCTTCAAATTGAGCGGCGCGGACCCCAGATCATCCGTAGACTCAGAATATTTCCAGACCGCGCTTTTGACAGGGAGATTTCCCTCATCTTCTTCACCGCTTGCGCCAACCATCGTAAGTGAATGATCAAGATCCTTGACATAAATAAGAGGCGCGGCATGGCCGTCCCTTGCGGTTGTCAGCCTCCCGTCGCTCTCGGGGAAAACCATGGTCATATACACGGTGGGAACATCCAGATGCCCAAGAAGAAGGATTTTGACCAGCGATGAGGTGTTGCAGATGACACCGCATTTTTCCCCATCTTTTGTCATGTTATGCAAATCGGAAGTCCAGCTGTTCTTGGAGGATGAGCGGTCCAGTTCCCGGCTGGTGTCACTTGTGCGGTTATAATAAAGATGTTCTTTCATCCACTTCTCAACCGCTCTTATCTTGTCATCATCCGTCATGGACAAAGCGTCCTTGAAGATCAGGGAGAAATAAGTTTTCAGCGCCTCAATTTCATTAGGAGGAAGAAGTTTGGTTCCCCGCGCCAGAGGATCCACGGAAAAATTCCAGCGGATGTCTTCCTCTTTGTAAATATCCACGGTGCACTTGATGGAATAGTTTCCGGGCTTCGAAAAAACAACCTTCTCGCCGCTGAGCACCCAGTCCGACTCAGGCACAGGCTCCATTTTTCCGCCGCCGGCGTCCCGCATGATTTCAATTTTTCTGATAACGCCGTTGGAATAGTTTAGAAGCGGAATCTTCTGTCCGGCAGCGGCATCACCGCTGAACGTGACCTCAATGTCCTTTTTGACAGGCTTTGAGCCCGGCTTTGCCTTTTTCGAAACTTCCGGAATCTCACTCCAGTCTCCATTTACTTTTAACGGGAAATAATAACCGGTGATCAGCCCCTGCCCGCTCCCCAAGGAGGTGGTTGGAGGGTTTTTCACGCTCCCATAAACATCTTCTTCGCTCCTGCCGTCGGCGCCCGCGCCCCGCTCCTGAATCGGCCCGCTGCGTTCGCGGCCGGTTTTTTCAAAAGGAGAATGCGACCCCACACGATCTCTTCGCGGTCCGGGCGCTCCGGTAACAATCCAGAGAAGGAATCTCAGGATCATGGGAATGCCCAGAATCAGGGCCACCACAAAGAGGGCTTTCAAAACCCATACCGGAATGATTCCAATCCCCGGCGAAGTTGTTGATGTGTCTTCCAGCTCAGGAGGAATTTCAACTTTACCGGCCGGGTCATCGCGGACCTGCCCTTTTTCATCCAGATTCCGGGCCTTGCTCATGTCATCGTTGAAATCAGCCGCAAGTCTTCTTAAACGCGCTCTCTGCGCGGGGTCATTTTTCGCGACCTCAGCTTCAAAATCCTGTTTCCACTCCAGCTTCATTCTTTCAATCTGCTCCCGCATAATCAGGATATCTCCCGGAGCAAGAGCCCTTCCTTTAATGTCGTCGTTAAGACGATTCTGCCGGGCAACGATGTTGTCCATTTTGCCCCTGAGAACAGAGACCGGGTCCGGAGCTTCAGCCTTCTTCTGCTCCTGGGCTTTGCTTTCGCGCGGCGTCATTCTGAACTCATCCGTGTCCGAGTAATAATAAACCCTGTCAGGTCTTGACCCGGCCTCGACCTTAAGTTTTTCGAACTCCTGTTTCTGCGGTTCATCCGCAGTCAGAAGAAGAAGTCCCAGCCGGTTTTCTTCGGAAGAAATGAACTTGTCGATTTCAGCCTGCAGGTAAATGGCGCGCAGGACATTTTTCCTCGCTTCCTCCCTGGACATCTTCTGAGCAGGCCCTCCAATATCAGTCACAAAATTGATCCTGACCCGGGAATCAATATTTTTCATCTCCAGGATCATGTCCCTGACATCGGGATATTTATAAACATAGCTATCTATACTCGCGTCCACGCGAGAGCGCGTACCCAGATCTCCGACCACCTCAATGATCCACTTGGCCTTTTCCCGGGGGTCTTCAAAAAAAGAGTATTCCATGGTATTGCGCTGGCTGCTGTTGAAATCTTTCCCAAGGTCCAGAAACCCTTCCAGAGTCCGTCGGGTCGCCACAGGCGCGCGGTGCTCAGGACGTTTAAGCCGGTCCCCCTCTTTTTTATACTCTTCCACCCAATCCCTGCGCAATTTTTGAATCTCAGTATTAAGTTTGTCCGCCTCAGCAACCGTCATTTTTGTTTTTTTATTTTCTGAGTACGGATTTATAAAATCCGTATCAAGACGCAGTTCCTTCTCCCTCAACACAGCCCCCTTTTTCTTCAGGCTTTCAATCACTTTTTGATTTTCTGCCGCGACCTGGTCAACAAGCTTGATCATTTCATCCTGAGCCTTGCGGTCAATACGCGGGGTCACACCGTCATCCTTGACCTCTTCTTTTTTATCCACTTTTTCATTGGCCACACTCTTTCCGGAATCCTTCAGTGTCGCAGCGGCTTTTCCGTTATCGGATTCAGGGGGCGTGACAGAAGAAGGCCACATCAGCCAGAGGGTAAGCGCCAGCCCAAAAGCAGCAAAAGCCAGCAGGATCCTGCCGTAAAACTTTCTGAAAAACATCAGAACCGCCGTCAGCGGCGAACTCTTTTTATCTTTCACCTCTGGCTTTTCCGGCTGGGCTGAAGCCTGCGGAAGTTTTTTTGCAATCTGCGCCAGAAGCTTCAGCAGAAGAAAAGGATTTCCATTGACCGCTTTTAAATACACCTCTTTATCAATGAGTATCACGGGGCGGCCCTTCACAAGGATCCAGTCCGCGGCCATCCCTGTTTTTTCACGAAACTTCCAGTCAACCACGTAAAGGCTGACCCCTTTGAGTTCCGGCGCCAGTTCTTCCGCCTTCCCCCTCAAGGAAAAATCCGGCACAAGGAGAAGACCCGAAGCCCGAAGCGCTTCAAAATTAAAATCAAAAAGATCGGGATCCAGCGGAAGAAATTCAGGAGAATCAAAGCCCGACCAGCCGCGGGGTGTTCCCGCCTCACGGGCAAGGTTCGGAACAGGAATGATCTTTTGCCCCCCCGCGCGGCGCGCCTGGATCAAGGCCTGGGTCCTGACTTTCAAAGCCGCTATCAAAGTTTTGACGGCCCCTGGATTTCCGGAAATGCTGCGGATCAAAAGCGCGAGCGTGTTAATGGCCGCAAATTGCAGCGGATCATCAGAAGAAGGGCTCGTGACTCTTCGTATGACATCCTTGACGCACTCGACAGATTTGGCGTCAAACTCCACCACGTCCCAGGAATGAGGCGCTGGCGTGCCCGGAGGCAGGTCCACAGCCAGGTTCTCAACCACATTCAGCCGCTCGCCTGAAAAGACCTGCGACTGGATCAAATGCCCGTTGATCCCGATTTCAACACGGGCGGTCCGTGAGAGAGCGGGCTTGGTAAAAACCTTGGTCAGGGCCGGCGTACGCTTCCGCGGAGCGGCCTGTTCCCCGGCCCCGCTGTTATTCAGGTTAAAAAATCCTTCGAGCAGGACTTTCATGTTCATTCCGGTCCCGAAATCCTGCACTTCATAACCGTCGGGCGTCACGGTCACTTCCACGCGCGAAAGATCTTCCCTGATTTTATTTCCCTTCTCAGGCCCGGAATACTCAAAGGCCTCCGGCGTATTGATCCTCTGGCCGTTCATGATGACAGGTCCGGCAGAATTAAATTTCAGTTTTTCTCTCAGCAGGCCCTCCAGCTCGCTCCGGCCGTCAGGCGTCAATGGTTTGACCACGGAAATTTTAGTGCCTCGGGGAAGTCCGTCCGCAAACTCATAATGGAACTGATAGTCAGGATATTCTTCGGTCCCGATATTCCAGAGCGTCACACGCACGCCTCGCCCGGTTTCGGTTTTCGTCTCAATGACCGCGTACTCGCCCTCGCCCCCCAGCTGTCCCAGAAGCTGCTTGCCGCCGGCGCCGTGACGCGAAGAACGCACCGACGGGCCGCCGTTGTTTGAAACGCTCCAGTCCGAACCATTCTTGACCAGCTCATGAATGGCCTGGGAAGGCGGCGCCTGGTTCCGCGCCAGAGTTTCAATAGGCTTTCCGGGCACAGCGTTCAAATTCGGGGCAACAGGTTTTCTCTCCCTCAGATTGATCAGGTTCAGCAGCCCCTGGAAATCTCCCTCCGCGCCAAGGCGCTCATATTCCTCAGCGCTGATCTTTGCCCGCGGCAGGTATTCAATCAGCGTCATGAGCCGGGCCATGGAGTAACCGGACATACCGCTTTCCCATGGAGAACGCCGCATTTCCGAACGCCGGCCCGCGGTACTTTTCCCCGCCGCAGCTTTTTTGTCCGGAAACTGCACGCCGTAACCCGTGCCGCGCTCAAAATTATTTTTACCCGCGGCCGCGCCAATGGCCGAAAGCAGCTGGGCTTCCAGGAATTTCTGGTCCGCGGGACTTACCACATAACGCATGACAGGCACGGAAATGCGCGCCGGATTGGGCGCTGACACGGTGGACTTTTCGCTGTCCTTCCAGGCGCCCAGCGTCATCTGGGAAAGGTACTGCGTGGGCGGCTCAAGCGAACTCATGTGCGGCATCACGACGGTGCAGGAAATTTTTCTCTGTTTCAGCATTTCGGCAATGCCGTCCGCGTGAAAACCTCCGGCCACAAGAACGGCTCTCCGGAAGCCTGCCTGGCTCATGGAGGCAAGCATGCTGTCCACCATGATTTCCTCACGCTTGAGCGCGAGGTCATAAAAGAAAAGGGCTTCTTCGAAAACCGCGTCCGCCGCGGCCACGGACCGGCGCTTGCCTTCCCTGGGGCCCAGGGTCCTGAGCTGTTCCAGCATGGCCGAAGGACGAATCAGCGCCAGCGAGTCCTTCATCTTCGCGTATTCACCGCGGGTCCACTCGAGTTCGAAAAGTTTTTTAAGCAGGCGGTAGTTTTCAAAAATCTTCATCAGGACTTTTTCTTCCGGAGTGCGCACCAGCCCGGCGATCAAAGCATCCGTGACCGCGGCGATTTCGCTGAAAAGGTCCGCGGACTCAAGCTCCTGGCTCAGGACTTCATGGGCGAAGAAACGGCTGAGACGCGGAAACAGCTGCCACTCAAAGCCTCCTCCTCGAGCTTCCTGGCTGAAACTCTCCAGCAGCCTGCGCAATTCTTTCGGAGCAGGTGTCTTCCGGCCCGCTTCGCCCGTCACCCAGGCCTTGACTTCAAGGACTTCGGGCAGAGTGATCTTCTGCGCCTCCACCCACGCGGCCCACGCCTCTTTTTCACGGCTGAGTTCTCTTGAAAAATCCTCGGAGGCGAATTCCTGTTCAAGCTCCCTGATCTTGAAAAAACGCACCAACTGCGGGTACTTCGTCTGGTTCCGGGGATCATGAAAATCGAGATTCAAAAACTTCTGCGCTTTCTGGTCCAGAAAATCCATGTGCGTGATCCAGTCGCGGCGGGAGTCCTGAAACAAAAGCCATTCACGGACAAAAGCCTTAAGGTCAGGATTGAAAATTTCAGCCGAACTTTTAATCAGTTCTCCCTTGAGGCCCTCCAGAAAAGCATTGATGCCTTTTCGCTTGGAATAAATTTTCCGGAACACCAGGACATCCTGCCCGTAGTGGCTTCCCGACTCCGCGCCAAACCCGGGAATATCCGGCCTTTCCAGAAGAAAATAGTCCGGACCTGCGATCACCCCGCGCTTTAGAAGATCTCCGGCAATCGCCTTGTTTAATTTCGGGCTTTTTGAAAACCGGAGAAGATCGGGCGAAATACGTCCGCGAAGTCCCCCTTCAAGAAAGACTGCGTCAACGCCAAGGGCGCGGTCAAGGTGAGTCAAAAGTTTTTCCGTGTTTTCCTGGGCGGAGGTCTGACCGTGCGCGTCCTGGATCAGAATGACGCTCATTTCAGACCCCGTGATGTTTTCTTCTTCAATCCTTCCGAGATTTTCAGGAACACTGAGAGCGGACTTGAAAGATACCCCGGAAGCTGCCGGAATTTGCGGGGGCTCGGGCGCAGGAACCAGCGGAGCGGCGTATGAAAAGGTTTCATAAACTGCTAAGGAAATGGACAGAAAAATAGCGATCAGTTTATGTCGGAAATCCAACCGTCCCATCTTCATTCAGTCCTCATAGAGGCAGAAAAAGCCTGTTAATCAAAGATACTTCCCCTACGCCAGCGGAGCAAAAATCGTCTTGGGAATGTTATCTTATGCTATAAATTGATTTCTATTGAGCGTTCTGCTGGAGAGCTTGCTTACTAAGATGAAAGCTTGCGGTTCTGGCGGACCATGGCCAGAAAATAACGGAACAGCCGGGTCTGGATGGCATCCTTGGCCTGGCGCTCCGGATGCCACTGCACAGCAAGGGTATGGGCCGGGCCTTCAATG
>CAZIQJ010000143.1:0-6559 GCA_964541285.1 uncultured bacterium
AGCGGCTGGCTTTCTGGTCTTTCAGAAACTCCGGCTAAAAGAAAAAAGGCGAAGCCCGCTCGGAGCTTCGCCCTTGTTTCCTGTTGCTTCAGTTAACCGCGGGCTTTATTCCGCCGCGGAATTCCTTGTTTTCGCTTTGCTGGGTTTCCATGTACTGTTTTGCCGCCTCATTCTGCTGCTTGACGTAATTCCGGATCAAATCCTTTTTCTGCGCCCCGCTCAGGCTTGAATCTTCCTGCGTTTGCTTGATGAAAGCGGTCAGGTTCTGGTGCTGTTTTTCCCTGAACGCGACGTTTTCACTGTACTGAGTCTGGCGGTGCTGAAGGATCTGCGTCTTCTGCTCTTCTGTCAGTGAGGTGTTCTTGGCCAGCTGGCTCTTCAGATGCTCCATCCTTTCCTGGTGCAGGGTTTCCCGGAACTCCTTTCTCTTATCGAAGTTCTGTCCTTTGTGTTCCAGCCGTGCCTGCATGCGCTCTTCACGGCTTTTGCCTTTCATGCCTTCCCGGAAGTTCCGGTTTTCACCCTTCAGGCCTTCCCTGAAGGCCGCGCGCTTGGACTGGATCTCCTGTCTGAAAGCGGAATTGCCTCCATCCGCATGGCCAAGAGAGGGGGTTAAAAGAAGAGCGATAGCAAGGATGAGAATCATTCTAAGTTCCATAAAAACTCCTTAAGGTTGGAAATACGGTTTCACGCTTCTGACCATTAGACGCGGGAGCCGGTAAAAGGTTTAATCCTGATAAAATAAATTTCCACGCCTTACCGTCTGCTTTACAATGAAAGCCATGGGAAAAAAGCTGTTTTGGACCACTATGGGATTCCTGGCCGTTTCCGGGACCGTGCTGTTTGTCTACCGGGAGCCTGTCCTGACAAGGGGAACGGCTTTTGTGGTAAACAAGGCCGCGCATGAATACTTTGACGGCGATGTCCGTCTCAAGCGTGTCCGCCTGGACCGCGGCCTGCGTCTCACGGTTGAGGGAATTGAAGGCTCCTTGATCACGGAAAACGGGCCTTATCCTTTTGAGGCAGGGCAGATCCGCTCAGAGGACCCGCTTTACCGGGTTTTCTCAGCCAAAGGCGCGGGGTTTGTTTTTAGCGGCATCCGGCCGCGCGGATCCTCGCGGCAGGGAGTCGAAGGGCATTTGCAGCTGCGCGCGGGCAGGGAATGGTTTTCAAAGTTTGAAATTAAAATCATGGACCTTGGCCTTGAGGACGTGCAGTGGATCAACCCGCAAAATCTGAAAGGCGCCACCGGCAGGATGGAAGGCGGGCTGGTTTTCGGGTCCGACTACCGTGAAAAGCTGGAGTTCCAGATGGGCCTGAATGTGCGTCAGCCCGGCGGGTATCTTCAGGCACGTTTTTTTGACATGTTGAGGCCGTATATTCCGGGAATGCCGCAGATCTCTATCGCCGGGCAGGGGGCGGACGGCGTGGTGGCTTACCGGGACGCCAGGCTGGAGCTTGGCATCGCGGCATCCGGGACCGTAAAAGGTTTTCTGCATATTTACGTTCCCGAGTATAATATTAACCTGAATGTGAACCTGGAAGTGCGGCTGGACCAGGAAAACGCTTTGATGGAACTGTTTAAAACCATGGGACTTCTTAAAATAAAAGCATGAAGATCTTCAGATGGGTTTCAATTTTGATGGCATTGAACATCCTTGCCGGATGCACGGTGAAGGCCGTGGGCGACCCCAACCGTCCGATTACAATCAATGCCAATGTGGTGGTCGACATCCGGGGCCTGAAAGAAACCGCCTCGAGCATTGAAGATACTGTGGCCAGGGGGAAATGACCATGTATAAAAAGTTTTCAATTTTAGTCTGGACCGCGGCGCTGATTGTTTCAGCCTCGGTTTCCTCTTTTGCCGCTTCCTACGACATCAAGCAGATGACCCCTGAGATCAAACGCGCCATTGAAAACCGCCAGGGCCGCTATGAAGAACTTCAGCGGCTCAAGAACGCGGGTGAAGTAGGGGAAAATCATCAGGGGTATGCGGAAGTCCTCAAAGGTTCAGGCGCTTCCGATCTGGTCCGCGCGGAAAATGCCGACCGGAAACTGATTTATCAGGCCATTGTGGACCAGAACGGTCTGGGCCGGGGCGGCCTGCCGCAGGTTGAGCAGGCCTTCGCGGAAATCCGCCGTGACAAGGCGGGCAGCGGCGAGTATTTTCAGGACCACAAAGGCAACTGGCTGCAGAAATTCTAGGCCAGATCAAACAGCAGGAATTCCGAAAGTCCTTCTTTTCCCGTCATCTTCAGAGATTTTTCTTCGCTTACAGCAGCACCGTCTCCGGCCTTCATGGCTGTTCCATTTAATTCCAGGCTTCCCCGTGTGACCTGCAGCCAGGCATGCCGGTTTTCCCGCATGGAATACTCCACGCTTTTTCCGCTTTCCAGAAATGCCGCGTAAAGCTCCGCATCCTGATGGATTTTAATCATGCCTTGTGAAGGATTGGGCGATGCAATGGGGCAGAGGGAGTTTTTTTTCTGCGCCACGCCAAGTTTTTTCTGTTCATAGCCCGGTTTCAGGTTTTTAGCTTCCGGGAAAATCCAGATTTGCAGAAGATGCAGGGTTTCTTTGTCGGAAGGGTTGTATTCACTGTGCGTCACGCCTGTGCCCGCGGTCATGCGCTGGATTTCGCCCGCCGGAATCTGTGTCTTGTTGCCCATGCTGTCCTGGTGAGCGACCGCGCCTTCCAGCACATAGGTGATGATTTCCATGTCGCTATGGGAGTGGGACGGGAAACCCTGGCCTGGCGCCACCCGGTCTTCGTTAATGACCCTGAGCGAGCGGAAATGGCGGTGCTTCGGGTCAAAATAGTCCGCGAAGGAAAAAGTGTGAAAAGTGTCGAGCCAGCCATGATTGAAATGCCCGCGTTCCGACGATTTTCTGATCTGGATCATGAGGCGTCCTTTTTTTTCGTTAGGTCCGGCATTTCCTGAAGAAAATTCTGAAAGTCATCCATGTTCTGCGGATATTTCCGGGCGGATTCGCGGGCCATATTTTTCAGTTCGTCCATTTTGGCAAGGCTGAGATAGTCCAGGCAAAGCTGGATCCTCATGGCCAGGTCCAGCGGTGTGATCCGGGGAAGCATGAAATTCAGGTTTTCCATGGTCCAGGCTTCCAGTTTCGATTCCGGATAAAGCCGGACAAGCGTCTCACGCTCGATGGACGCGCGTTCCACATCCGGCATGAGCATGGAAACCAGATACTGCGCGTCATCAGCCCAGACGCTTTGAGGGTTTTCGGCTGCCAGCTTTTTAAGCGCGTCCCTGATCTTCCGGCTTTCGAGATAAAACATTTCTTCCGAGATGCCCTCATTGCCGCGTTTATCCAGGTCGATGATTCTTTCTCCCAGGGTCTTGAAGTTTTCAAGCGCGGCATCGGGCGTTTCGCACCATGCGGGAGACGCGGCAAAAAGGAACAGCAAAAAAACGGACAGGGTTTTCATGACCGGAGTATTTCTTCTGCTTTGTCCAGGGCCTGCGCATAGTTTTCTTCCTGCATGAATCCGCCATGCCCGAGTTTCGCGTCCTTGATGAACATTTCAATTTTAGCGCCCGCGCCCTCAAGTATGGGCACGGATTTTTCCATTTTCCCGCAGGGGTCCCGAAGGGATTTGTCTTGCATGGAGCAGTAAAAAATCCAGCGGCTTCCCTCAAGAGGCTTAAGCCCGAACTCTCCTGAAAAAATGGGGGCGTTCGGAGGAAAATCCGCTTCAAAAGGACCTGAATTGGCGATGGAAACACCGAAATAGGGGTTCCCTGAAATTCTGTCGAGCATGGTGACGGCATAACTGTTGGCTGAGCCCATGCTGAAACCGTGAAAAATAACGCGCCCTCGGGGAATCTCTCTTTTTTCAAGCTCGTCCACGATCCAGGGATAAATCTGCCGGGGTTTTGCATAGCCGAAAGATTCCATGCTGCGGCCATACCACCATTGAACGGCCAGGAAAGCGTAGCCGCGTTCCTTTATTTTGGAATGCCAGACCTTGAAGTCGCGTGTGGCCCAGCCGGCATGACCATGAAGGCTGACAAGGACAATGCCTTTTTCTCTGTCAAAATTTTCCGGCGCCCACCAAAGGGTAAAACCTTTTCCTGTTTGCGTGGCTGTGATCTCAGCGTCCTGATCCAGCGCGTACTGGTACGACTCCGCGTCCATTTGCTGTGCCAGGTCCAGAGGGGAATCCTCGGGTTCACCTGGAACCTCAAAAGGCGGAACGCGCTCAGGGAGGCAAAAAGCCGGGGAAGAATGAAGGATTCCTATGAAACTCAGAAGCAGGATCAGCCGGGTCCGCATCGCACACTCCGTTTTCTGTTTGGTGGAGAATAGTATAAAATACAGTTTCCCAAAAAGGAACGCTTTTGAACATGAAACTTAGAAATGTGCCGGGATGGAATTTTCTGGAATACGCGATGGTCCGTGCGGCCGCGGCCTGTCTGGCCCTGCTTCCGCCTTCCATCGCCGCTTCGCTTGCCGGTTTTTTGGGTTCAGCGATTTACCTTCTGTCCGCAAAGCGGAGAAAGACCGCGATCGAAAACCTTGAAACCGCTTTTGGCGCCTCTTTGCCGCTTTCCCGTAAAAAGGAAATCGCCCGGAAATCCCTGGCGCACACCCTCTTCTCTATTTTTGAATTTTTTGATATTCCGCGAGTGATTAAAAAATCCCCGGATCTTTTCAGTTTTGAAGGAGCGGAACATCTGGACCAGGCCTTTAAAAAAGGGAAGGGGGTCATCGGAGTCATTTCTCATCTGGGGTCCTGGGAGTACCTGGCGTTTCTTCCTTATCTTCGCGGTTATCCCTGTTCAGTTGTAGTGAGGGACATTAAAAATCCGCGCATTCACGCCTGGCTGCGCGGCCTGAGAAAGCTGACAAAACTTAATCCCATTGACCGGAAGTCATCCTTGAAGGAAATCCTGCGGGAACTTCGGGCCAATCATTATGTCGCGCTTTTGATTGACCAGTGGGCCGGACATGACGGGTTGTGGCTGGATTTTTTCGGGAAACCGACTTCCACCACATCAGTTCCTGCGCGGCTGGCCATGAAAACCGGGGCCGCGCTGGTGCCCATGCACTGTGTACGCAGCGAAAAGGGCTATAAAATCACGATTTTTCCGGAAGTTCCGCTGAAAGAAGAAAAAGAAACGACCCTGGAATTGAACAGGGAGCTGGAAAGGGAGATTGTGAAATACCCGGAGCAGTGGATCTGGTCCCACCGCCGCTGGAAAGACCAGTGGCGGCACATTCGCGGCCTTTAGGCCTGCGGAACGTAAGCGTCAGCTTCAATCTCCACAAGCATCTGCGGGTCAATCAGGTTACTGACCTCGACCATGGCCATGGCGGGGCGGATCTCTCCGAAAAACTCTCCATGGGCCCTGCCGATCTTTTCCCACTCGCCGATATGGGTGCAGTAAACGCGGGTACGGACCACGTCCTTCAGGGTGGCCCCTGCCTGTTTCAGCGCGGCTTCAATATTTTTCAGCGCCTGAACCGTCTGGGCGTAGCAGTCGCCGATGCCGACCAGACCGTCCGGCGTGCTGGCCGTGGTGCCTGAAACATGGACATAAGGACCTGCCTTGACTGCCCGTGAATAACCGAGCAAAGGTTCCCATTTGCTGCCTGTTGAAATATTTTTCCGGGTGGAGGATGTCGCCATGCTGAGTCCTTTCTGTGGGTAAAGGCACAAAGGCCGCGGGCTTTGTGCTCCGCGGCCTTTGTTAATAAACTAGAACCCGAGTTTCTTTTTCGCGTCAGCCGCGGCACCGTCAAGGGCCTTGCCTGCTTCCTTGGCGGCCTTGTCAGCGCAGCGCTGGAGGCGCTCCGCCTTGTTCTTGGTCAGGATCTGTTCTTTTTCAAGGCCGTCTTTTCCAAGAGTGGTGTACCAGTCCCAGGCTCCATCAAGCGGGCCTGCGGGGCAAACAGCTTCTTCGGCTCTCAGATTTGCGATCTGGACGGTTGAAAAAACCATCATGATGGCAAAGAAAAACGCGGTCATTCTTTTCATTTCATGCTCCTTCGGTTGAGGTTATAAAACTGAACCTAGTCTAAAGGCTTCCCACACAGACATCAAATAGAAAATGGAACTTCTCAGGAGCGGGCGGAAGAGGGATAAATCCTGACGTAGATACCGTTGCCGCCGCTTTGCCAGGACCTGCTCTGTCCGGCGGGCTTGAGGGCTTTGGGGTCTACGATGGGGTCATTATTGTCGATGATGACTTTTCCTTCATCGTCATTATCCGCAAAAGCGTCCTGGTTGTACCAGGTGTTGAGGCGCTTGAGCCAGCGTTCATCACTGGAATAATCCTTTCCTCCCGGCGGAATGGGGTCCATGAAAAAGGTGGGGTAAAAATCGTCCCAGGAGCCGTGCACGTCCTTGACTTCCAGGATCAGGTCCATGTCCTGGTCAAATTTTTCGTCTGTTCTGAAATCAATCCTGCTGCCGAACGCGACCGGCGCGGTCCAGCTTGTGAAGCTGGCGTCGCTTCCGAAAAGATGAGTGTCCAGTCCGTTGGAAGCGGTCTTGTAGCCCATTTTGATTTCATCGATACCGATGGTGTCT
>CAZIQJ010000144.1:0-6465 GCA_964541285.1 uncultured bacterium
AAGCCAATGTTAGTAAAATCAATTGGGATTTCTCGATTAAGCTCGCATTTATGAATATTTAAAATATGGGTAATTCCACTTTTGAAAGTTTGTTGTGCCTGAATCGCCAAGCTTTTATTATCCCCAAGAATGGTCAAGTAATTATTCAAAAGATGTTCGCCTCTCACCATCGCATCGAACGACTTTCGCTGTCGATCAATTAAACCCTTAAACCACCAACCAGTCAAAGCGAAGAGCGCTGCGAAAAACGCTCCAAAAAATGAACCGGTCATTTGTGAAATATAGTCGGAGTCTTTTTGCCAAAAGATTTTATAAATACTCACATCAATAACTTTGGCAGTAAGCCAAAAAATAAGGGCTGCGAGAAAGATAAATCCGATGATTTTTAAAAACTTCAATTACAAAACCCTAACCTTTTTCATCGCATCCTTGATTCGTGACAAACCTTCTTCCATCTGTTTGATATCGAGGGCGTAGGAAAGCCGGATACGGTCGGGAGCGCCGAACCATTCGCCAAGGTAGGTAATGACTTTGTAGTCAGTGTAGAGGGTAGAGAGGAATTCGCGGGCATTGTTGCACTTGGGCAGCACATAGAAAGCGCCTTCGGGTTTCCACAAATCAAAACCCAGGTCGGTCAGGCCTTTGTAAATAAAGTCGCGGCGCTGGCGCCAGATTTCCAGCTGGTTTTTGGCATATTCCTTAGGGGCTTTCATGGCCGCGAGCGCGAGGTCCTGCCCTACCAGGTTGGTGTTCATGCTGGTGTGGGTCTTCATCTCGCAGATGTCTTCCACGATTTTTTTGTCCGCGCTCCACAGATAGCCCACGCGCACGCCGCACATGCAGTAGGTCTTGGAAAACGAATTGACCGTGATGACGTGATTGCCGTTGATGTGGTAATTCTCGCGCTCGTAGATCAGGTCTTTGTAGACTTCATCCGACACCACGTAAACGCCCAGTTCCTGCGTGATTTTTTCAATTTCCTTGAGCGTTTCGATTTTTTCCACGCGGCCCGTGGGGTTTGAGGGCGAGTTGATCAAAACCGCCTTGCAGCCTTTGATCTTTTTCTTGAAGTCCTCGATATCAATGCGGCCTTTGACAAGGTCGGTGTAAACCGGGACCATGCCCGCCATTTCAATGATCGGAGGGTAAGAATAATAGTAGGGCCGGGGCAGAAGAACCTTCTGGCCTTTTCCCCAGGCGCGGAAAATCAGGTCCAGCGCTTCGGAAGCGCCGTTGGTGATGACGAAGTTCTCGGCCGTGGAGCCGGGGTATTCATGCGCCAGCGCTTCGCGGAGTTTCAGCTCGCCCTGGATCAGGCCGTAGCGCAGGTCATGGCGGATTTCAACATGGTCAAAAACCTCTTTGGGAGGAGGCAGGTCAGGCTGCCCCGAGCCGAAGCTGATGACACCCGGGCCCTGTTTACCAATGAAATCCGCGGGACTTTTAAGCTTGAGAATTTCCGCCATGGCCGTGTTCTTTCCGGGGGTCCGGGGTTATCTGCGTCCGCGCGGGCCGCCGCCAAACTTGCCGTGGCCGCCGCCGAATTTACCACCGCCGCCGCCCGGGCGTTTCCAGGGGCGAGGTCCGCTGCCGCCAAAACGGGGCTTGCGTTCTTCATTGCTTTCAGGCTGGCGTTCATCGAAATTTTCAGCAGGAGCGCCTTCACCGCCGCCAAAAGGCTTGCGTTCCCCGCCGTGACCGCCGCCGGGGCGCTTCCACGGACGGTCTCCGCCGCCAAAATGTTTGCGCTCACCGCCGCCGAACTTGCGTTCGCCGCCGCCAAAGTGCTTGCGTTCGCCGCCGCCTTCAGCGCCGAAACGGCGCGGGCGAAAACCGCCTTCACGCGAGCTGCCCGCGTGGCGAGGGCGAAAACCGCCGCCTCCCTGGGGCTGGCTGTTGACCAGAAGGTCGAGCTTCTTTTCAAGATAACCCAGGTGCTCCTGGATTTTTTTCAGCTGGTCCGTGATGGACTGGTGCCAGTTTTCGTCCTTGTGACGGTGCGCAGCTTCTGCTTTTTCAAGATTGTCCAGCGATTTACTCACTTTGATTCTCCTTTGGAAGACCGCCGCCAAGGGCCCGGATCTGTGCGATAATTTCGTCGTCCGAATACCCCGTGCGGTCTAATTGGTAAATGTTTCCTTCAAACAAACAATGGCGCCAGTCGCGCGTGTGGTCATAGTCCCGGTCCAGACGCAGCATGACCGGAAAGATGAAACTGTCTTTCTTGATCTCCTCAAACGCGCTGCGGATGCCGTCTTCATAAGCCTTGCGAAGGGCGTCCACGGTTTCAATGTACTCTTCCCGCTTGTCGCGCTTGCGGATATTGGGCTTGTTCTTGCTGGCCTCTTTGGAGTACACGGCGCGCAGGGCCTTGACGTCGGGCCGTGTGTCAATCAGCCTGCGGTTGACCATATAATGAGGGCCGCGGCCGTCCGCGCGGAACATCTCCGTCTTTGAATCCCACTTTGCCGCGCCTAATTTTTTAACTGCCATGGATGGTCCAAAAACCTTGCCTGATCATTATTTGAGTGGGAATGGAAGGCCTATTATACAGAACACGGCAAATCCTGGCTAGTGGGAAATCCCGGCGGCCCTCGCGGTCATTTCCCGTGAAATCGCCAGCCGTTCTTCGAGTCCGGGAGCCGGGCGTCCGGACAGACGTTTTTCCAGAAAATGCAGGCGCCTGAGCAGGCCTTCCCCATTGGCCAGCTGGATCGTGAGGCCGGGCCGGGCATTGAGTTCCAGGATCATGGGGCCGAGCAAATGGTCGATGACAAAATCCACGCCGATATACCCCAGCTTGAACACGTCATAAAGCCGCGCCGAGGTCTTCATAATATCTTCCCAGTACGGAATTTTAAGACCCGGAATAAGATTGCGCGTGTCCGGATGGATTTCCACCAGCCGCTCGTGGTGCACACCGCCCAGCGTGACGCCGCGCGCCATATCAATGCCCGCGCCCACCGCGCCCTGGTGCAGGTTGGCCTTGCCGTCAGACTCGCGCGTGGGCAGCCGCAGCATGGACATCAGCGGCACGCCGCGGAACAGGATAACGCGGATATCCGGCACGCCCTGATACGCGATTTTTTCAAACACGCGGTGACTGCGCACGCGGTATTCAATGAATGCCTGGTCGTCCGTACCGCCCAGCGAATAAAGACCGGAAAGAATATTGGAAATGTGATACTGAAGGTCGTCCATGCGGATAATTTCGCCATCCGCCTTTCGCCACTCGCGCTCATGGCGGTCTGTAATGACCAGAATCCCCCGGCCCTCAGCCCCGCGCGCGGGCTTGACCACGAACTCTTTTAAAAACTTCAGCTCGCGCAAAATGCGCAGCTCGTAATTGCCCGTGATGGTGAAATAAAGTTCAGGCGTGGGCAGGTCATGCTCGGCCAGAAGTTCCTTGGTTTTGAGTTTGTCGTCCACCAGCGGGTAAAGTTTGCGGGGATTTTCCGCCAGGATGTAGTCCGCGTTCCGGCGGTTCATGCCCAGCAGTTCAAATTCGCGGTACGGGTCCAGCAGGCTCATGCGGAAGTTTTCTTCTTGCCCAGAAAGGCGCGGAAACGCCAGAGTTCGTTGACGCGCATGCCGGTGTAACGGCCCAGAATCAAAAGCAGCGCCATGACCACCAGCAAAAGCTCGGGAAAAGCGAAAATGTATTTTTTGAGAAGCGGCATGCTGAAGACACCGTACGTGACCACGGAAACCAGCACGCTGCCAAGCGCGGTCAGGATCGCGGTGCGCGTGCCGTCTTCGGTTTCAAGCACGGAAAAGCGTTCGATCATCCAGGTCATGATGACCATGGGAAACAGAGAAATATAGAGCATCTTGTTATGCTGAAAGTGAAAGCCCGCGACCATGAACACCAGGACCGAAATGACCACCATGGTCAAAATCACGGCCAGCCGCGGAATCACAAGGATCTTCAAATGGTCCAAACCCTTGCGCAGCAGGCCTCCCAGCACCGTGATGGCGAAAAGCGCGGCAAGGCCTGTGGAAAGCGAAATCTCGCGGAACGCCAGAGAAAGAAGGATAGGCGTGAACGTGCCGAAAGTCGGAACTCCGACCACGGTGCGGAAAAAAGCCACAATCAGCGCGCCCACAGGAATCAGCAGAAGCGATTTGACCAGTTCCTGAAAATGAACAGGAAGCACGTAAAGCGACCAGGGATTGTCCAGCGGAGGAATACTTTCCTCGCTGATAATAAACGTGTATTTGAATTTTTTCATCCCCACATGCTTGATCAGGAAATAATCGCCGCGGTAAAGCTCAAGATAAAACGGCGGAATTTCTCCGAAGTGGTCATTGGTCACATCAAACGGGACCCATTCATTCCCGATGTAATTCTCAGCCCAGACATGCGTGGTGTTTTTGATACCGGGCGAAAGGATCAAGCCTCCGACCACGCGCGACGGAATCCCGGCCGCGCGGCTGAGCGCCACAAAAAGGCGCGACTGACCGCCGCAGTCCGCGGAAAGTTTTTTCAGGGTCTCGGCCGCGTCCTTGCTCCCCTTTTCGGATTTGTATTTCACGCTGCCGCGCACAAAATCATAGATCTTGCGCGTGGCCGCCGCGGCGCGGCGTTCTTTTTTCAGGATTTTTTTGACATGCGGCTCCAGCGAGTACGACTGGATAAATTTTGAAGGGTTCAGGGTTTCGGGCGGGACCGAACCCGGATAAACCGAAGGAATCAGCGTGTCCTGGGGGAAAATAACGTTGCGCGCGCGCAGCTGCGCTGAAAAGGTGTACTGGATGGATTTAAAACCTTCCAGAAGGTCGCTGCGCCAGAAACCAATGCGGTTGCCGGTCTTGGCGCGCTCGCGGACATAAAAAACCATCTCGTTATTTTCGAAATGCTCGTTGTAAATGGCCTGGCGGTCATTGTCTTTGGGCAGAGTCAGCCGGACTTTTGCGCGGCCGCCTTCCCCGAGCATGTTCATGATGATATTGACGCGCCATAAACGGGGGTTGTACTCCTGCAGCACGCGTTTTTCGCCATAAAGAACCTTGGTGGAAATCAGCGCGCCCGCGGCGGCGATCAAAAGAAGGGCGATGAGATAAACCAGGCGGTTTTTCATGCCTGGGCCGGCCTGCCCCAGAACATAAAGAAAACAGCGGCCACAATCAGGCAAAAAGCCACGCCATGATTCCAGCGAAGGCCTTCCTTAAGATAGAGGATGGAAAAACCCGCGAAAACAATCAGGGTGATGATCTCCTGAATGGTCTTGAGCTGGACCGCGGAATAGTACTGATGGCCCAGCCGGTTGGCCGGGACCTGAAAGCAGTACTCCAGAAAGGCGATCAGCCAGCTGACCAGGACGGCCTTCCAGAGGGCGGTATGCTTGAACTTCAGGTGCCCATACCAGGCAAAGGTCATGAAAATATTGGAGACAAACAGCAAAACCACAGGGACAAAGCCCATAAAACCTCAATTTTCTCTCATAAAACCGCGTTCACAAGCCGATAATCTCACTAATGATATCGGAAACTTCTCCCCAATTCCTTACGGTCCTTTTAACGCTTTCTCTCCCCCTGGCCGCGGTGCTGGTCTATAAAAGCCTGAAACCGTCGGAAAATACGACCCGTTTTTATTTCCTTCTTTTCTTTCTTCTTTACGCGAACCTGATGGCGGGGCTTCTTTTCCGCACGGGTTCACCCAAAGCCCTGACGCTTTGCGGTCTCACGCTCATCCCCGCGGGTCTTATGGTTTTTTACGGAGAGATCTTCCGTGAACTTGTCCAGAAATGGTCCCGGCCCAGCGCGCTTCAGGAATTGAAACAGCGCAAGGGCGTATGGCATGAAGTTGTCATGGCCTGCCAGCTGATTTCAGAAGCCCGCATGGGCGCGCTGCTCATTCTTCAGCGCCAGAAGAATCTGGATAACTGGGCAGGCAAAGGCATCCGGCTTGACGCCAAAGTCTCGCGGGAACTGCTGGTTTCCATCTTTACGCCGCCGGGCGCGCTGCATGACGGCGCCGCGATCATTCAGCCGGAAAAAATTCTTTCCGCCGCGGTCATTGTTCCTCTTTCCAAAAATCCCAACCTTTCCAAAGAACTGGGCACGCGCCACCGCGCGGCCGTGGGTTTCAGCGAAGTCAGCGACGCGCTGTGCGTTGTGATTTCCGAAGAAACCGGCGCTATTTCCCTGGCAGACAGAGGGAAACTTTTTTATGACGTGCCGTTTGAAAAACTTTCCGGAGTACTTGAACGCGCCCTGCGTTTCAAGCTTGACCGCGCCAAAAGCGCCGCGCTTTACACCGAACCCAGCAAAGTACCCGTCTAAGTCCTTGATATTAAAGCACTTAAGTCTTCACTTTTTCAGCCGATAAAGACATCGTGTTCAAGGCCCGCAACTGTTTGAAAATGAACCCTCAAACTTTGAGCTGACGTGAAAAAAAGCCTGCTTCGTTCGCCATTTGGATTTCTTCACCGTTTCTTTGTGGAACTCGGAAGCGTCGCAGGT
>CAZIQJ010000145.1:0-6078 GCA_964541285.1 uncultured bacterium
CCCAAGGTCAAGGTTGAGATTGTGTGTATCGGTCAGGATCTCGAAAGGATTCTGAACGCGGTGCAGCAGGCTGCTTTCACCGGCGGTGTCGGCGACGGCAAGATTTTCGTCTCCGAAATCTCGGAAGTGGTCCGCATCCGGACAAAAGAACGGGGAGAAAGAGCGCTGGTTTAAGCGCGTTTCCCGGTTTATAGTATGTAAACCCGCCAGGGCGTATGCTCTGGCGGGTTTTACTTATTTTTAAAGCCAGAACTTAAGGAGAGAGCGCCCGCGCGCAGGAAAATATGAAACAACTCAAGACCCCGCTTACCATCGCTGCAATATTGATCGGTGCCGCCATTCTGACCGGCCTTGCCGGTTTTACTTCCAAACAAATCATTTCGACTGTCATCTTTCTGACCATCATATGCGGGACGCTTTTCTACTCAAATTTCCGCCTGGCTTTCGCGTTCTGCGGCCTGGCCGTGCTTCTGGTCACCAATTTACTCGATATTCCGCACGTCATCGAATTTGCGAGTCTGGATATTATCCTGTTTCTGGTCGGAATGATGACCGTGATCGGTTTTCTTGAAGAAAACCACTTTTTTGAATTTCTGGTAGCCAAGGTTGTGGATCGGGTAGGGGAAAAAGCTTATCTTCTGATCACGATCTTGATGGTTTTGTCGACGATTTTTGCCGCGCTGGTGGATGAAGTGACCTCGATTCTTTTTATGACCTCCACCATCTTCCATGTCACAAAGCGTTACAAGGTCAATCCGGTCCCTTTTCTTCTCATGATCGTCTTCTGCACCAATATCGGCAGCAGCGCCACGGCGGTGGGAAACCCTATCGGCGTCATGATCGCGCTGCGCGCGGGCCTGACTTTCGCGGACTTTCTGAGATGGGCCGCCCCGATTTCCGCCGCCTGTCTGGCAGTCACTATTGTTCTTTGTTTTATCATTTTCCGAGCCCCTATGGAAGAGCTGAAGGAGAAAATGAAAAAGAAGGGCAATGAACCCCATGAGCTGGCCCATGTGAAATACACGAAACGCGGCATTACGGTTTGCTGGTGGCTTTTTATAAGCACGATCGTTTCTCTTGTTCTCCACCACCATATCGAAGAAACGTTTCATCTGCAGAAGAACTGTTTATTGATTGGAACGTCGATGTTTTTTGGCGCTGTCGCGATTGCTCTGAAAGCCAGTGACGCGCGCGATTTCTTCATGCGCCGTGTGGATTGGTGGACACTTACCTTTTTCATGATCTTGTTTGCTTCTGTCGGAACGTTGAAATATGTGGGCGTCACGGAGCAGATTGCCAAGGGGATGCTGAATGTGGCGGGCGGAGGCCACGTGTTTCTTTTGAATATTTTCACAGCCGCCATTTCGCTTTTGACGGCGTTTATGGACAATGTGCTTGCGGTGGCGACCTTTATTCCCATTGTGGCGGACATTGAAAAAGTCGGCGTCTATATTTTCCCATTCTGGTGGGCCATGCTTTTTGGCGGTACGATGTACGGTAACGCCACTGTGATTGGCAGCACGGCCAATATTGTGGCCCTGGGCATGCTTGAAAAAGAGCATGGCAAGGGAGTCAAGTTCATGGAGTGGGCCAAGCCCGGCTTTACGGTTTCCACCGTGCAGATTCTTCTGGCCATGGGACTTCTCTACGCCCAGTTTCATCTGATGCCCGGAGCGCCCGCCAAGTTTTAATTTTGGCGCTTCCTGTTTCTTCCTGTAATTACGCTTTGAGCCTCTTGCCTGCGGGAGTAGACTATTGACTCACCGTTTGGAGGATTTATTATGCCTTATATCACCGTTGGTAAAGAAAATTCAGGCAGTATCGAGCTTTATTATGAAGACCATGGCAGCGGCCAGCCCGTTGTCTTGATTCACGGCTGGCCTTTGAGCGGACGCTCCTGGGAAAAGCAGGTGCCCGCGCTGCTGGCTGCCGGTTACAGGGTCATCACGTATGACCGCCGGGGGTTTGGCGATTCAAGCCGGCCCGTCACCGGCTACGATTATGAAACTCTGGCCGCGGACCTCGAAACTCTGCTGAAGACTCTTGATCTTAACAATGCCGTGATTGTCGGATTTTCCATGGGCGGCGGGGAAGTCGCGCGCTATCTCGGGAAATACGGCTCAAAGCGCATCAGCAAAGCTGTTTTTATGGCAGCAATCCCTCCATTCCTTCTTAAAACCGCTGACAATCCGGCGGGCATTGACGCGAGTGTTTTTGAAGGAATTAAAAAAGGAATTTCCGCGGACCGTCTGGCTTTCTTAACCGGGTTCTTTGGGAATTTTTATAATCTCGATGTGCTCCAGGGGAAATTAATCAGCGAGGAAGCAGTGCGTCTGAGCTGGAATATCGCTTCAGGCGCTTCGCCGGCCGGAATGCTGGTCTGCGTTTCGGCCTGGCTGACGGATTTCCGCAAAGACCTGCAAAGCATTCAGATTCCCACGCTGGTCATTCATGGCGATGATGACCGTATTCTTCCGCTGGAAGTTACGGGTAAGCCCGCGCAGGCCCTGGTCAAGGGCAGCAAGCTTGTGGTCATCAAGGGCGGTCCGCACGGGCTGAACTGGACCCATGCCGGTGAGGTCAACCGCGCCCTGCTCGAGTTTCTGAGCGCCAGCCGGTAGGTTTTAAGCCCTCTGGTAATCCGGAGAGGATTGTGTAGAATACGCCCCTATGGAAGCCTCTTCTCCCAAAAAACTCAAAGTCGCCATCAAGACCTTTGGCTGTCAGATGAATATGTATGACACTGAAGTCGCGGAAGGTCTTTTGCAGGGCTCCGGCTTTGAAATCCTGCGCCCCGAACAGGGGCCGGTCAAGATGTCGCGCAAGGAGTTCGCGCCTGCTGGCGCCGATGTGGTGCTTCTGAATACCTGTTCCGTGCGTGAAGGCGCGGAAGACAAGGTTTATGGCCATCTGGACATGTTTGGCAAGGCCAAGGAACTCAACCCCGGCCTGGTGGTTGGCCTCATGGGCTGCATGGTTGAGGAGCACAAAGAGAAGCTTTTTAAACGTTTTCCTCAGCTCGACCTCATGGTTGGAACGCGCAATATCAAGGAGCTGCCTTCGCTGGTGGATGAAGTGCTTCAGAACCGCCGCCAGGTTTCCCGGATCAAGCAGGACGGTATTTCCATTGAATACACGGACCAGATCAAGCGCCGCGGCGCTTTTCACGCCTGGCTGCCCATCATGACGGGCTGCAACAAAGTCTGCACTTTCTGTATTGTTCCCATTACTCGAGGCAGTGAAGTTTCCATGCCCGCGCGCGATGTTTACCGCGAGGCCGCGCGCCTGGTCAGTGAAGGCGTGAAATGGATCACGCTTTTGGGCCAGAATGTCAACTCTTACGCGGGGGACGCCGGAAAATCCGGGACCGGCAATACATTTCCCGCGCTTCTTGAAATGCTTTGCGGGATCGAGGGCCTCGAAAGAATTTCATTCACAACTTCGCATCCTCACGATGCCACGGAAGAGCTTTTTCAGGTCATGGCAAGAAACCCCAAAATTTCACGCCGTTTTCATCTGCCGCTTCAATCCGCGTCTGACCGCATGCTCAAGCGCATGAAGCGCCTGCATACTTACGCGGAATACAAAGCCAAGATCGACCGCCTCAGGGAATTAATCCCGGATGTTTCGGTTACCACTGACATTATCACCGGATTTTCCGGTGAAACAGATGAAGACCATCGCGCGACTTTTGCGGCCCTTGAAGAGCTTCGCTATGATGACGCTTATATCTATAAATACTCTGTCCGGCCCGAAACACCTGCGGCTAAATTGCCGGATGATGTGCCAATGCCGTTAAAAGAGGCCCGCAACGCCGAGCTGCTGACGCTCCAGCGTAAAATCCGTGATGAGAACAACGCGCGGTGGGTGGGGAAGGAAGTCACGGCTTTTGTGGAGTCGGACAGCCCCAAGGACGCGAAATTTTTAAAAGCGCGCATGGACCAGGAAAAGGCTCTGGTATTTCCGGGAGTTCCGGCCATGATTGGGAGTTTTGCGAAAGTGCGGATCAAGGAACTGCGGGCTGAAACTTTTTTTGGAAGCCTGGTCTGAAATGCCCAGGGTCCAGCTTAAAATGGTTTCAGCGGACGAAATGCGGGCGCTTGACCGCCGGGCAATTGAGGAGTTCGGAATTCCTTCGATTGTTCTGATGGAGCACGCTGGCGCGGGCGCAGCGGATATCGCTGAAAAGCATTTTACCGCGAAAAAAATCACCGTTGTCTGCGGAAAGGGAAATAACGGCGGCGATGGTTTTGTGGCTGCGCGCCATCTTGCCAACCGGGGCTATGATGTCCGCGTGATTGCGGCCGGGATTTCCGCCGGACTTAAAGGCGATGCTGCCGTTAATTTCGCGGTTCTGGAAAAAATGAATGTTCCGGTCCTGCGCGTGGATTCTCAGGCGGAGATGGAAAAAGCCGCCATGCTGGTGGAAGACGCGGATCTTTTAATTGATGCTTTGTTTGGCGTTGGCTTTCAGCATGAACCCCGGGAACCTTTTACCAGCCTGATTTCTCTGATGAATGAATCTGGCCGTAAAATCCTGGCTGTGGACCTGCCATCGGGTCTGGACAGCGACACCGGCGAGATCAGAGGCGTTGCGGTCAAAGCTGCTGTTACGGCCGCGCTGGGAATGCCGAAGCGGGGCTTGTATGAACGGGAAGGCCCGCTTTGCGCGGGGCGTATTTTTGTGGTGGATATCGGCCTTCCGGCCTGTATTCTGCCTTCTGCTTGACAGCCTGCGCCTTTTTTTGATACAAATCTTTTTTTCACGCACTCATAAACGCTTTTAAAGGACCTTGTGGCTGAAGTTTTAAAGACCCGCTTACCTCATTGGCTGCGCCGTACGCTTCCGACCGTTTCCGCGGAAACGACCCACGGCATTCTGTCCAAATACAAGCTTAATACCGTTTGCGAATCCGCGATTTGTCCCAACCGCAATGAGTGTTATTCCCGCAATACGGCTACATTCATGATTCTGGGTGAAGTTTGCACCCGCCGGTGCGGTTTTTGCGCTATTGGGGCAGGAAAGCCTCAGCAGGTGGAGGAAGATGAGCCTGAACGCGTGGCTTTGGCTGCCAAAGGGTTGGGCCTTCAATATGTAGTCATTACCTCCGTGGCCAGGGATGAAATGCCGGACGAAGGCGCGGGCCATTTTGCCCGTACCGTGGAAGCGGTTTTCAGGGAAATTCCGGGCGTTGAGGTGGAAGTGCTGACCCCGGATTTTCATTCCCGGCGGGAATTGATTCAGAAGGTGGTTTCTGCAAGGCCGACGGTTTTTAACCATAATATGGAAACTGTGGAGCGCCTTCAAAAAGAAGTGCGGCCCCAGGCTGGCTACCAGCGCACACTCGATGTTTTAAAGACCGTCAAGTCGCTGGATCCTGAAATGACGACAAAAAGCGGGTTAATGCTTGGTTTGGGTGAGACACTGGATGAAGTCCGGAAAACTGCTAAAGACCTGCGTGCTGCGGGTGTGGACATCCTGACGCTCGGCCAGTATCTGCCGCCGAGTAAAGATCATCTCAAAGTTGCCGAATATATTGCTCCGGAAGTTTTTGCTCAGCTTGCCGCTGAACTCAAACCTCTGGGTTTTCGCGAAGTGTTTTCCGCCCCGTATGTCAGAAGTTCCTATCATGCGGGCGAAACTTATCTGAACTCTTTATAAAATTAATCGAAGCGGAGGAAAAGAAAGTTATGACAGAAGTGACTCTTGAAGGCCTTGCCCCGAATGCGGAAGAAGGAACGGTGCAGACCTGGTTTTTTGAAGAGGGCGACACGGTGAACGAAGGCGATGATCTTGTGGAGCTTTCCACCGAAGGCGGCGTGGTGACGATTCATTCGCCCGCGTCCGGCATCCTCGCGGAAGTTTATTACGATGAAGGCGAAGTTGTGGCCAAGGGGGAAATCCTCTGCACCATCGACGATGATTCCATGGACGATGACGACGACGAAGATGATGAAGAAGACGACGACGATGAAGACCTGGACGAAGAAGACGATGAGGATGATGAAGACGCGGACGACGAAGATGATGAATAAGTCCCGCCTTCATATTTCCTGAACCCTGGGGGGAGCCTGCCA
>CAZIQJ010000145.1:6088-6364 GCA_964541285.1 uncultured bacterium
CCCGCGCTGCAGCTTCAAAACCGATTGGTGTGTTTGACTCCGGACTTGGAGGACTGACCATTGTCCGCCAGATGCGCCGCGTCCTGCCACGGGAAACGATTATCTACTTTGGCGACATGGCCCGCCTTCCGTACGGAACCAAGTCCAAAGAGCAGATCCTGACGTATTCCATCCAGAACACGCTTTTTCTTCTGAAGCACAAGGTCAAGGCCGTAGTCATTGCCTGCAATTCCTCGGCCAGCGCAGCCTACGGGTTTCTCAAAAATCATTTTAACC
>CAZIQJ010000146.1:0-717 GCA_964541285.1 uncultured bacterium
CATGGCGTCCACGGCCTTGATACCGGTCTGAAGCGGTTCTTTCACAGGCTGGCGCTGCACGACTGAAGGAGGAATGGTTTCGACCGGTCGCGTTTTAGTGGTCGCGATCGGGCCTTTGCCGTCAAGCGGCTGGCCAAGCGGGTTGACCACGCGGCCAAGCAGGGCGGGGCCGACCGGCACTTCGGCGATACGCTGAGTGCGCTTGACTTCATCGCCTTCCTTGATGTTCTGGTCGGAACCCAGAATAACTACGCCGACATTGTCCGGCTCGAGGTTCAGCGCGATGCCGTAGGTCTTGTCAGGAAAGGTCACGAGCTCGCCGGCCATGACTTCGTCAAGGCCGTAAACGCGCGCGATACCATCACCGACCTGAAGCACATAGCCCACGGATTCAAGGCGCAGCTTGGTTTCGTATTTCTGGATTTCTTTCTGGATTGCCTGCACAACTTCTTCGGGTTTTAACATTGCATCACCTCAGATGGATCAAATTTAAATATTGCGGCTGTTCAATGCCTGCTCAATGCCGTCAAGGCGCGAGCGGAAACTGGCATTGATTTCATTACCGCCGAATTGCAGGACCAGACCGCCGATCATGGCGGGGTCCACTTTCGCGACAAGCCGGATGTCCGACTTGAGTTTTGCTGTGAGAACTTTTTCCAGCTTCTCCGCATTGTCTCTTGAAAGCGGAACGGCGCTGACGGCCGTGACTTCTTCCAC
>CAZIQJ010000146.1:727-6364 GCA_964541285.1 uncultured bacterium
CTTCCACACGGCGGTTTTTTTCGTAGAACCGGTGAAACTCTTCCTGGATGAAAGAAAATTCCTTAAAGCGCTTTTTTTTGATCAGCACTTTCAGGAAATTCACCAGCAGGATGCTTGTGGATTCAGGAACGATCTTGGAAATGAAATCTTCCTTTTCCGCGGCGGAAATGGTCGAGTTCGAAACCAGGTTGGAAATTTCCGGGTGCTTGTCCACCAGCTTCCGGACTTCGAGAAGCTGGTCGTCGACAGAATCAAGAATATTCTGTTTTTCAGCGAGCTCATAAATCGCCCTGCTGTAACGGTGGACGGCGCGTAAATCCATCATACGGTTTTCTCAAGCTCCTGGATGATTTCAAGGATCTTGGCCTGCTGCGCCTGATCGGTTGAAAGTTTTTCTTTCAGAACCCGCTCAGAGGCCGAGATGGTCAGGTCCGCGATTTCCCTGCGAAGGGTCAGCCGGGCCTTGCTGATCTCAAGTTCGAGGTTTTCCTTGGATTTTTCAAACGCGGCCTGGGATTCATGACGCGCCTTGTCCTGGATTTCCTTGCCGATGCGTCTGCCTTCGTCAATGGCTTCATTGATCTTGGCTCGCGCCTCATCTTCGATCTTCTGAAGCTGGGCATTGTACTGGTTTTTCAGTCCTTCGATTTCAATCCGGGCTTTTTCGATCTTGTCGAATTCTTCCTGGATCTTGCCGCGGCGCGCTTCAAGTGACTGGAGCAAAGGCTTCCAGGCCAGCAGCTTCAGCGTCCAGAAAACAATAATGAACGCAATCAGCTGGACCAGTACTTCACCCAGGTTGATGTTGGCTTTAAAGAATTCCATAGTTTATTTTCCTGTCATTCCCGCGAAGGCGGGAATCAGTTTATTGATCCTCGGAAGAATCGTTCGAGGATGACGGGAAGTCCGTCAGATTTTTCCCATCAGCGAAAAGCCGAACACAAGAGCGTACAGCGTGAGCGCTTCGATCAGCGCGCAGCCGGCCATCATGTTGACAAGGATT
This sequence comes from uncultured bacterium, assembly GCA_964541285.1. Classification (GTDB taxonomy): domain Bacteria; phylum Omnitrophota; class Omnitrophia; order Omnitrophales; family Aquincolibacteriaceae; genus CAYLPP01. The sequence continues at coordinate 1,731 of CAZIQJ010000146.1, forward strand.
TTCGTGGAAGCTTCAGGCTGGCGGGCCGTGGCGTCCATGGCTGAGGCAACCGCTTTTCCGAGAGCGAGAGCGGAACCGAAGGCCGTGATGGCAAGTCCGATGGGCAGTGCGAAAGAGAGTGCTGTGCTGGGTGTCATTTCCATTTCTTTATTTCTCCTGTTTTATTTTATTACGGTTAGTGGGCGTGAGCTGCCGCGGCGTGAGATTTTTTTTCTCCGTGGCCGTGCTCCTCGTGCCCGTGTTGTTCATGGGGCAGTACAAGTGAAATATAAACGGTCGAAAGCAGCATAAAAACAAAAGCCTGCACCACGCTGAAGGCGATGGCCAGCACGTTTGCAAAAAGCTGGAACAGCGCGAGCAGCGGCGTCAGATTGACGGAAAGGTGCGCGAAGTTGAAAAGCAAACGGTCTTCGCTGGAAACGTTGGCGAAAAGGCGGAGCGAAAGGCTGAGCGGCACGGCCACAAACTCGACTGTGAGGTTGATGACCAGCATCAGCGGAATCAGAATGATTCCAAAAAGGTTCTGCGGGTTTCCCGCGATATGTTTCAGGTAGTGCAGAGGCCCCTGAGTGCGGATGCCTGTCCACTGAACATAAACCATGGTTGCAAGGGCCACGGCAATGGTGGTTCCCCATGAGGAAGTCGGGGATTTAAAAAGCGGAATCAGCCCGCTCCAGTTCATGAGCAGGATATAGACAAAAACAGTCCCGAGATACGGAATGTGGTCCTTGGCGTGTTCCGGGCCGAGGATTCCGGTCACGAAAGAAGCAATGCCTTCGGCAAGGGCTTCCCAGAAATTCTGGATGCCTTTTGGAATCAGGTTCTTTTTCGATGCTGCGGTCAGCGCGGTGGCCACAATTAAAGCCGCGGCCAGAAGAGAGAATAAAACATTTTCCCAGCGGTGAAGAAAGTGAGTCCAGGAAGAATCGAAGAAATGATTCAGGAGCGTGATGAAGTTTGGAAGCTCATGCGCGGCGTGTTCCGCGGCATGGGCAGTCGAGTGGCCCGCGGTTTGAACAGCTTCGCTTACGCCTTCAGCAACTTCGTGTCCTTGCATGAGATCAGTCTTTAAGCTTTCGTATGAGTTGGTAAGTTTGCCAGCCTGAGCCTGCGAACCCGATGGCCATAAGGACGGGGGTCGTCCATGAAGCCAGGTTCATTTTCTTGACCAGCAGATTACCGATTAAATAGCCAGCTAGAGGGCCGCCAAGCAGGATCATCGGGAGAGTGAGTGTTAACCCGAGCATCCACATCAGGCGGTAATTGTCTTTTGGACTTGTCAAAACGGAAATCCCGAAATGAGTGCAGAACCCCAGCAACGGCAATTGGTTACAATCAACGCGCAATATTATCTTCAAAACAGCAGATGTGTCAACCTTAAAAAGAGTAAAAAAAGTCCGTATGAATCGTCAAAAAAGGCCGAAAAACAACAGAAGACACGCTTTTTAAAATCATTTTTCCGGGGACCCGATTATCCTATGTTTAAGCTTATCTGGAGTTTAATTCGCACGGCTTTTTTAATTATTATTCTTGCTCTGGTATTCCATCAGTTTACAGCCCGGTTTCTTCTGACATTTTGCCTGCGCCGGAGCCTTGGGGTGCCTGTTGAGGCAGGCCGGGCCTCCGTGGATTTCCTGCGGGCGGAGGTTATTTTCAAGGACGTAACCATCTGGAATCCCGAGGGCTTTCCTCCGGGAGTCATGGTTTATATCAAAGAGCTCAGGATGGATTCCGAGCTTTCATCCCTTTTTCAGAATGGCGTTCATTTCCAGACCGTGGAAGCGGATATTGGTACCCTGAAACTGTTCCGCACTTCATCCGGAGAGGTCAACTTTTTCAAGCTTAAGCTCTTCCGCAGCGGTCCTTCGCTGCCGTTTCCGGAAATTTTCCATACAGACTCTTTTGTTCTGAGTATGGGAGAGGCGAGTTTTTACGATGAAAGCCGGGTTTACAGGGAAGCCAGCGCGGATGTGGATTTGCGGCGCATGGCTTACCGTAATGTGAGAACGCTTTCAGATATGGCGCAGATTACAGCCTGGGAAACCCTGAAAAAACTAAGGGTTCCGGATGCGGGAAAAGGCTATCTGGACAGGATCCGCGAGGAGCTGGAAGGCGCAGCGACTGCCGCGGCCCCCGTGGAATCGTCCCGCGTTTCAGGCTGGCGCTAGAAATTTTCTACAGGACTTTCTTCGAAACGACCTTCAGATTGTTGTCAAATTCGTAAACAATCGGAACCGCGGTTGGAATATTCAGCTCCAGCACCTGCTCCTTGGTCATCTTTTCAATTTCCATGACAATGGAGCGCAGGCTGTTTCCATGCGCCGCGATAATAATATTTTTTCCGTCTTTCAAATCCTTCAGAACATGAGCGTTGAAGTACGGCAGCGTGCGCGCGGCCGTGTCTTTCAGGCTTTCGCTGATGCCTTCCGGATTCATTTCCGTTTTTTCAGTCGGGGGCGGAACGTCGTAGCTGCGGCGCCAGATATGCACCTGCTCGTCGCTGTATTTTTTTGCAGTCTCGGCCTTGTTCAAACCCTGCAGCGCGCCGTAATGGCGTTCATTCAAAGCTTTGTCGCGGGTGATGGGAATCCCTGATTTACCGGCCGTCTTGAGCGCGATATCCAGTGTATTCATGGCGCGTTTCAGGACCGATGTGTAGGCCTTGTCGATTTTATAGTCTTTCAGCTTCACGCCAGCGGCTTCCGCTTCTTTCTTCCCTTTGTCTGAAAGTTCGACGTCCACCCAGCCGGTAAAACGGTTTTCAAGGTTCCACTGAGATTCGCCGTGACGGATAAGAATCAAATAAGACATTTAAAGCTCCCGTTTTATGAGATGAATTTTAAGAAAATGGAGCGGGTGGTGGGAATCGAACCCACATGGCCAGCTTGGAAGGCTGGAACTTTACCATTAAGCTACACCCGCATAAGAATGCGGATTATATCAAAACGCGGAATAAAAAAGAAGGAAGGTCTTCGTCTTTTTCATTGATTTTATTTCCGTCTCCTCTTAACTTGGCGGTATGGCGTCCTTTTTGAAAAAGCAGAAGTCTCTGACGGGGTGGAAAACCCTGAGCTCGAAAAGCGCTCATCAAAACCCCTGGTACCGTATTGCCCGGGACCGGGTGATACGGCCTGACGGCCGGCGCGGGGACTATTACGTACTCCATACCCGCGGCCCTTCGGTTTTTGTAGTTGCCGTTAATGCGCGCGAAGAAATCTGCCTGGTCAGGCTGCACCGATATCCTACGCGTATGATTTCATGGGAGCTGCCAGGCGGCAATTCCGACGGAGAACCTCTTTTAAAGAGCGCCCGGCGCGAACTTCGTGAGGAGACCGGACTTTTGGCGCGCTCATGGAAAAAACTGGGCAGCTGGCAGCCCATGAACGGCGTTTCAAGCGAAATTTCCCATGTTTTTCTGGCCTCCGGTCTTGAGGGGGAGCTGCGCCGTGAAGATAAAAGCGAAGGCATCAGCCGGGTGGAGTTTGTTTCTTACCTCAAGGTTTTGAACATGATCCGGCAGGGGAAGATCACGGACGGTCAGTCGATCGCAGGGCTTTTTCTGGCCGCGTTCAGACAGGGATGGGTTTCAGCATGAACTTTTTCAGAAAAGCCGGTTTTTTTCTCGAGTATTCTCTTTTCCGCTCGCTTATTTTTATCGTGAACCTTCTGCCTCTTCAGACCGCGCTTTCGCTGGCTGGATTTCTCGGCGGCCTGGGTTTCCATCTTCTTAAAAAGAAAAGAGAAATTGCGCTTACAAACCTGCGGGCAGCTTTTAAGAACGAGAAGTCTGAAGAAGAAATCAACCGGATTGCGCGTGCTTCTTTCCAGAATCTGGCCAAGACCGCCTTTGAGTTTGTGCGGATTCCTTCCATTGTGAAGCACGGACGGAAAATCTGGAAATTCGAGAAGGAGAGCGTGGCTGTGGACGCGTACCGCCAGGGACGCGGATTGATCGTGATCCTGGCGCATTTCGGAAACTGGGAGCTGATGGGAATTTCCGGCGCTTCCATCGCGGGCCGTTCGATTTATGCCATTGCGCGGCCGGTTAAAAACCCTTTTGTGTATGCTTATATCCGCAATCTCAGAAAAGCGGGCGGCGTTGAAAGCATTGATAAATCAGGGGCTGTAAGGGCATCGATCCAGATGCTTAAGAAGAGTGAGGCTGTGGCCATGCTAATTGACCAGCATGAGCGGCAGGCTTCAGTTGCCGTAGATTTTTTCGGCCGAAAGGCTTTTACCACCACACTGCCGGCCATGATTGCGCTGAAATACAATGTGCCGGTAGTTTTTTCTTATGTCATCCGCTCAGGGGACGGAACATACACGCATCATTTCGAGGAGGTTTTTGAGACTATCTCCACGGGGAATGATGAGGCGGATATTTTTGCAAACACCCAGCAGTACGTTAAGAAAATTGAGGAAGCCATCCGGAAAAAACCGGAAGACTGGCTTTGGATGCACCGGCGCTGGAGAAGCTAGCGCCCGGATTTATCTCGCGTAGGCTTTTTCCTGCAGAAGTCTGGCCGGAGGTAATTTAATCGCCGTCGCCAGCCCCAGTTTTTCCATGACCTGAATCATCAGGTAAGTCGTGTCAAATTCCCACCACTTGAGCCCGTGACGCGCGGAATACTGAA
>CAZIQJ010000147.1:0-6265 GCA_964541285.1 uncultured bacterium
ACGGGTTTTGTTCGGGCCGGCAGAGTTGGTTTCGCGGCGTGTCTGCCGGATACCAAGCGTCAGCTTTTTGAAATCCCCGTACTTTACGAGCTTAGGCGTGCTGTAGGTTTTCTTTTTGGGAGACTTTTTCACTTTCGGCCCCTTTGGTAATGAATTCGTTCAGCCAGTGGTCCACAGTTACGATAAACCAGACCAATGAGCGTAGATCATAATGGCCGCTTAAATAATGGTCAACCAGTTCTTTGGCTTTGCGGAGATCAACGAACTGTTCCATCAGGCCGGAACGGTTGGCCAGAGGTTCAGGTACGGGCTGGCTGCATAATTTCACCAGGGCCTCATCCATTTCATGGGTCCAGTCGCCCTTGCCTCCGCGGGACAAGACAGCCTCAGGAAGATCATTTTTCAGGGCGTCCTTCAGGATTCCTTTGCGTACGCCTGAAGCGCGGTATTCCCAGGGCAGGGACATGATGAATTCAAAAATCCGGCTGTCCAGCATGGGGAAGCGGATTTCAATGCCGTACAGGCCCCAGATACGTTCTTCCAGTTCCCATTTCATCAGGGAATAGGGCGTCATGACATTATTCCAGGTCGCGGCCTGGGAGAAAGAGGTGAAGCTCTGTTTTTCCCGGGTCAGAAAACTTTTTTCAATTCCCGTTTCCTTCACCGTTTTTCTGTTCAGCCAGGACGGCGGCGCATTTTTGGAAATTTTACGGCGCCACTTTACCAGTGAAAAGGGGGCGATATTCAGAAAGGCTTCACGCAGAAAAGGCTTCATGTCCGCGTCAAACTGCGCGGCAAAAACCGGAACCTTTTTGAGAAATTCCGCCAGCCGGCCATGCGAAAGAAGGTCTGAAGGAAAACCCATCTCGTCAATCACGTGGTCTCCGCCCTCTCCGCTCAGCATGGATTTGACGCCGCGTGCTTTGGCGAATTCGAAAAGTTCGCGGTTCTGCGTGGTGGCGACAAAAGGCGCTTCCACGTCGTGGAGCAGGGAGTCGAGTCCGAAACGGACCGGGTCCGCGGAGTGAGAAAAGAGTTCATAAATCGGAATGCCTGCCTGGGCCGCGGCCGAGCGGGCGAAAATTCTTTCATCGCTGGCCGTGTCATGGGAGTAGGTGTGATAAGCGGCGAGGCTGCCGTGCTTCGCTGCCAGCAGGGTGATGGCGGAAGAATCCAGACCGCCGCTCAAAAGCGTTCCTGAGGGCGAAGAAGAACGCATGCGCGCCTTGACGGCCTTGTCGAGAATTTCGCGGAATTCTTCCGCGTATTCACTTTCAGTTTTTTTTCTGGCCTGCCGCGTCATGTCCACAGACCAGTAGCGGGAAACCGAAAGCTCGCCGCCCCGGATGCTGAGGCTGTGTGCCGCGGGCAGGCGTTTGATGCCTTTGAAAAAAGTTTCGTGATGCTCATCCTGCGTGAAATTTGAGAAACTCAGGAAGGCCATGACCATGCGGACGTTGGGCTGAGGCGCCGCGCCCGTGAAATCAAAGAGGGGTTTTGCTTCTGAAGCGGCCGCGAAATTGATGCCGTCCCAGGAGTAATGAAAAGGCTTGATGCCCATGCGGTCACGCGCCGCGAAAAGTGTCTGGGCGGTTTCATCCCAGATGACAAAAGCGAAATCGCCAAGCAGCTGCGCGGCGCAGCCTTCGCCCCATCTTTCCCAGGCTTTCAGAACAATTGCCGGGTCGGGAGCGTCCGCCAGGGAATGCCCCAGCTGGATGATGAGTTCTTCGCGGTTATCCAGACGTCCGTCCCAGACCATGCGGAAAGTGCCGCAGGGAGAAACCGTCACGGGAGTTTCGTTGATGGATTCGGGAGTATTTTTGAGAAGGGAAGAAGCCAGGCCCGTTGAGTTTGAGGCCCAGACCTGAGTGCCGTCCGGCCCGCGGTGTGAAATTTTTCCGGCCATGCGTTCAAGCAGTTCCCCGGAAACCTGTTTATGACGCTGATAAACCGCAATGATGCCGCTCATGGACAGCCTCCTGTGTTTTTACCGTCAGGTTTTTTTGAGCCCAACACTCGAGTCTGGCAAGCCGCCACAGCCACGCATGGTGGCGCCAGTAACCTTTTTCGTCATCAAGTAACTTTTTCAGATCACCGTAACGGATATAAGTATAGATGAAGGACTCAGGGGATGAAAGATAAAACTTGAGGCGTTCGCGCTGGAATGCAGCAGAATAAACCCGGTCCGCGTCCGGTTCCAGGTCGCTGTCGTCGTCTTTTTCGCGAAGCGGGCCTGCCACCACCGGCTCCAGCGCTTTTTGGAAGAACATTTTCCGGTATCCGTGCCGGACATGCTCTTCTCCGGGTATCTGGAGAAGGAACTCCACCAGGTCCCGGTCCAGAAAGGGATGCGTGACTTCCATGGATTGCCGGGCCGCGGCATGGTCCATCTGGGCAAGGCCAAAGCAAAACCAGGGGTCCATGATCTGGCGGCGGCAATGCTCGCGGCTGAGGTCCTTGTAAAACCGTTCCGGCGCGGCGGCCTGTTCAACGGCCTGACGGAAAGGCGCGAGAAGCCGGTTTCTGAAAAATTCAAGCCGGCGTTTTTTGTGCCGCGCGGCAAGGCCCGCGGGAAGGGAAGAAACCACGGTTTCCGTGAAAATCCAGCGCAGGACATCCACCCGCGGACGGCCGAAATTTTCCGCAGCCTTCCAGGTTTCCCGCAAAAGTGATGGCAGACGCAGGCCTGCCATCAGGTCCTGCAAATGTCCGGCAGCCGGATAAAAGCTCAGCTCATTGCCGCCAAATCCGGTCCACACGGTTTTGCATCCTTTTTCTTTCAGGCGGCGGAAAAGTGCCGGCTGGGTGGTCAGTACATCAGGGGCTGGAGACTCTCCTGTATGGTTGAAAAATTCCATATTACTGCGAGCGACTGTTTCTTCTTCAAGCTGGAAAAAATCCGTGGCCAGGCCGTAACGCGCTTCAAAGTCACGCAAGGCCTGACGGTCGCTTTGAAGGAAGCCATAGAAAAGCCAGGTCACAGGTTCGAGGCGCGGAAGATCCGGTTTTTCCAGCCGAAGGTCCGCGGCCATGGAAGCGGCCTGCAGGGAATCCAGTCCGCCGCTCAGGCAGATGCCGATCGGGGACGAGGCGCGCATGCGGTCTTCCACGGACTGGCGGAACAGGGAGAAAAACTTTTCTTCATAGTCTCGCGGGTTGTCCATGCGCAGAAGATTTTGAGGCGGCTGCCAGTAACTCTGTATTTTCGCGGAGCCTTCCGGCGGCAGTACCAGAAAATTTCCGGGAGGAACCTGCCGGATGTTTTTAAAAAAGGTCCTGCTCCGGCCGCGGTTTTCGCCCAGGATCAGGTCGATTGCGGTGTCCGGGTCGGGTTCCGGTGAAATGCCGGCCAGGGCGCACAGCGGCAGGGCCTCGGAGGCAAAGCAGAATTTCTCGGCGTCTTCATAATAATAAAGAGGTTTGACGCCAAAGATGTCACGGGCCAGAAAAAGCCGGCGGCTGGTTTTGTCCCAAACCGCGAAAGCAAAATCCCCGCGAAGGCGTTCAGCCGTGTTAACGCCCCATTTGCGGAAAGCCGTGAGCACAAGCGCCTGGTCGGGGGATTCAAGCCCAAGGCCTGCTTCGCGCAGCCCTTCGATCAGGCGAGCGCGGCGGTCCAGCCGTCCGTCAAAGACAACGCTCAGGCCCAGACCGGGTTGAGACAAAGGCTGGATTTCATTTTCCCTGCGGCTCAGAAGGCAGGCGCCAAGGACAGCACTTTCTTCAATGTGAAGATTTCGCGCGTCCGGGCCGCGGTGTTTGAGGGAGTCGAGAATTTTTTCGAAGTCCGCCGCTTTTCGTGCGGGAGAAGAGCTGTTTTTTAAAATCAGCCCGAAAATACCGCTCATCAGGAAACGGTTTCGATCAATCCGTTTTTCTGGAGGTCGGAGGCAAGCTTCAGGACGTCCTTACGGCACTGCGCAGATTCAACTTCGTAGTTTTCCTCAAGCGTCTGGCAGGCATGGGCGAGGGTTTTTTTCTTTTCAAGAGAGTGCCAGATTTCCGTGCCCACAGGGTCCAGGCCGTAATACACCCCGGTCGTGGAATTGAGCAGGACGGCTTCGCCGTCGATTTCGCGGAAAAGGACTCCGGTTCCGATTTTGAATTTTGAATCGAGAGAAAGGGCCATGTCTTCATTATAGACGCGATTTTTCCTTCGTCAATCCCTCTGCGAACAGACAAAGATTGACAAGACCTGCTCCTCTGGCGAAGATTGTTCATGCCCGAAGTCCTGGAGGAGTCTTTTCAAAAAGAACTCTCAAGCCTTCTTCACGCGCTTTCAATGGAAGGCGTGTCCCTGAAGCCGGAGAAGCCGTCTTCGGCCCATGCCTTTCTGGAAACCTCCCTTGCTCACGAGGTTCAGCCCCTTCTTCATTATTATGGCCGGGGGACGGGTGTTTTTTCCCAATGCCCTGAAGCCGCTTTCCAGATTGAAAAAGAGGCCCGGCGCCAGCAGTTGATTGAAAGCGCCCGGCATGAGGAGCTTCTTCGCGTTTTCAAGGCCCTCAAAGATGAAGGGGTTCCTTTTCTGGTCCTTAAAGGCACGGCCCTGGCTTACGGGCTTTACCCACGGCCCGGTTTGAGGCCGCGCTGCGACACGGACCTTTTTGTTCCGCGCGAAGTCCTTCCGTCTGTTTTTGCGGTCATGGAAAGGCTGGGTTATGCGGCAGAACCCCTGATTTCCGGCGAACTGGTCAATTATCAGCGCATTTTTTACCGGGAAGACGCGTTCGGCGTTGAGACTGTGCTGGATATTCACTGGAAACTGGCCAACCCTCAGGCCGTGGCTGATCTTCTTGATTTTTCCGAGATGAATGCCGAATCCGCGGAAATCCCCGGGCTTGGGGGCGCGCGCGGCCTTTCCGCGCGGCACGCGCTTTTGCATGCCTGTGTTCACCGCGCGGCCCATCACCATAATGAAGACCTGCTGATCTGGCTATACGATATCCGGCTTCTGGGCCTGCGCATGGATGAAACGGCCTGGCGGGATTTTCTGGAGCTGGCGCGCGGCAAAAAAGCCCTGCGCCTGGCGGCTGAAGGCCTGGACGCCTGCGCCCGGTTTTTAAAAACAGAATACCCGGAAGGAATCCGGGCGCGTGTTTCCGAAGCCCTTGGCATGGAACATGAACCCAGTGCGGTTTTCGCGCAGAAGAATATTTCACGGATCGGACTGCTGGCTTCCGATCTCAAAAGCCTTCCGCCTTCGAGCCGGCCGCGGCTGCTGCTTGAAATGCTGTTTCCTTCCGCGGAATTTATGCGGCAGAAATATCCGGCGGCGCCCGCCTGGGCGTTTCTCTTTTTGTATCCAGCCAGAATTTTAAAAGGCGCGGTAAAATTTTTTGCTGACGCCGTCCGGAGGCGGGGGAAGGCGTGAGTTTGAGGGGAAAGAGCCTGATCGGGGCATTGCTCGCGGTTTTTGTCCTGCTGCGCCTGGCCATCCTGCTGGCCAACGTTGAGGCCGTTTCCAATTTTGAAGAGCTTTTCCGGGGCGCTATCGCCCGCGACATGATCAGCGGTCTGAAGTGGCCGCTTTTTGATTACCAGTCCGACAACTACCACGCAGGCTCGCTGCTGCAGGCGTTTTTGTCTGTGCCCTTTTTCAAACTGCTCGGCCCTTCGCTTTTCGCGCTGAAACTCACGCCTTTGCTTTTCTTTTCAGCGCCTTCGCTCGCGCTGCTTTTTTTCTGGATGCGCCGCCATTTCGGAGATCGCGCCGCGCTTTCGGCCGCTCTCCTGTATCTTTTCGCCCCTCCCGCGTTCATCGCCAACTCGCTTTACGGCATGGGTTTTCACGTGGATTCCATTCTGTTTTCCATGCTTGTCCTGATCTGTTTCTATGAATACTTTTTTATTTCTCCAAGGCTGTACCTGCTTGCGGCCGCAGGCTGGATTGCGGGTTTCGCTGTCTGGCTGAATTATTCCTCGGCCATGACACTGATCGCTTGCCTCAGCCTTTTTGTTTTAAAGAAAACAGAACGGCGCGCGGCCGCGCTGGCTGTTCTTGGCGTCTGTTTTATTGCGGGTCTTGCGCCCTGGATTTTCTACAATGCCACGCATCAGGCCGGCGGCCTTATATTCCTTAAAAATTCTTTTGAAGCGCCTGGCCTGGGCCCTGCGTACGCGCTTGCCGCGGCCGCCAGGAAGATGCTTCTGCTCGTATTTTACTGGGCGCCTGTCTCGCTGGGGTTTCAAAATGCGGGTACGGTCTTGGGAACGCTGCTCAACTACGGCTGGTATCTGGCCGCAGCTTTTGTCTTCTGGC
>CAZIQJ010000148.1:0-6191 GCA_964541285.1 uncultured bacterium
TTTTGAAAACAGGCCGTCAATATCCCAGGTCTGGTAATTAACCGCTTCCGGGGCCGCGGAAGAAAGGCATGACCCCAGCCAGTAAAGGCTGATCCCCAGTCTCCTTGAAGCCATGTCCGCGAGTTTTTCAAAAAGACGGCTGCCGGTCTTGTCTCCGGCGGGGCCATCGTAAATCAGGAAGTAATCGGTTTTCTTGTTCCAGACGGATCCGGCTTTCATCATGCGGTAGACCTCAGCGAGGTTTTCCATGGTTCCATCAACCCAGAACACCCATTTATCCAGCATAGGAAGCAGATTGCGAAGCTCAAGCGGATAAGCGGGAGAATATTCCAGAAAAACAATGGATGCCTGCGGCTCGGAAGCCCGGACACGCGAAGTACCGGCCTGAGTCCCAAGGGTTTCAAAATCCGAAGCGCCCAGATTGAGAAACCGGACACCTTCCCTCTGGGCCTGAGTCCCCTGAGCGCCGGCAGGGTCCATGGACAGCACGGTGCAGGCTCGGCCCGTGTCGCGCGCTTTTCCAGCAAGCACGGAACAAAGCCTCTTGACCGCATCCTGCCTGCTGGGATGAAAAAGGCTGACCACCTGAAAATCGCCCTCAAAGCTGGGCAGATAAAGAGAAGAAGAAATGCGGGGCTTTTTTTCCGCCTCCGGTTCAGGAGACTGAAAAAGAGGCGAGATGTCTTTTAGTCCGCGTTTGAGTTTTCGTGGCTCTTCCATGAGCGGGTCTCCAGGTCAACGTAAGAGTCAAAAGTGCCGAAAGCGTTCAACTGCTGCAGGGGCTGAAACGGGTCCATCTGCCATTCCCCGTCCACAATGAACTTGTAGCGGTAGCCGCCCTGAGTGATCGGGACCACTTTCTGCCAGAGTCCGTCGCCGTCACGGCGCATCATAGGCTCCGGAATCCAGTTATTGAAGTCCCCAGCAATCTCAACTCCCTTGGCATTTTTGCTCAAAGCCTGAAAGAGAATCCCGCCTGGCACCTGGCGCGGCCCGTAGTGGGTGTGAAGCACATTCTGCCAGCCGAGTTTTTTGGGCGGCAGTACGCGGTCCCACTGGTGCTCCAGGTATTCAACGGCAAGATTAAAGTAGTCGCGGAAAGCCGAGGAACTCTTGTCGTAGCGGACGATACTCTGCCCCGCTCCAGCGGCCTCCTTGAACAAAACGCTTTCATGGATGATGCTCTTGAAAAGTTTTTCCCGGAAGAATGTTTTGACCTCTTCATACACTTCTTTTGAAAAGCGCGTGCGGGAATCAAAGATAGTAAGAAGCGCGTGTGTTTCAATGGGCTGAAGCCGCCGCTGGTTCAGGGCCGCGAGGGTTTCAGAAATCTTGGCAAGGCCGTGGAGTGAGAAAAAAGAAGGCTCAATGGGCACAATGACTTCATCCGCGGCTTCAAGCGCGTTCCAGGTCAGATTGCCCAGACCCGGAGCGCAGTCCAGAATAACGTAATCGAAACCCGGCATTTCCGTTTCAATACGCTGAAGTTCGGCGCGAAGGCGTTTTTCGCGGCCCTGCACGCCGGAAAGTTCCTCTTCAAGATCGCCAAGGTTCGTATAAGTAGGAATAACAAAAAGCCTGTCTTCGACTTCCTGGAGAAATTTGGATAAATCCATCTTGAAGGCGCGGCAGGTCAAAAGATCGTACAGGCTGAGCGGCGCGTCTTTCTGACGCAGGCCGAGGCCGCAGGTAGAATGGCCCTGGGGATCCAGGTCCAGAAGAAGAACTTTTTTGTGAAGAAGCGCGAGGCTGGCCGCAAAATTAATGCTGGTCGTTGTTTTACCGCAGCCGCCTTTTTGATTCGCAATCGCTATAACCCGCAAGCTTGTAGCCTCCTGATTGGGGACAAACTCTCGACGGATTTATTTACGGCACATGGCCCAACTTTCTAAAGGGTTAAGGAAAGTCGCCCTTCCGGATCAGGCTCCGGCAGCCCTGCGCGTATTGCCGATCTGCTTGAGGATCTTCATGAAAAATTCACGTTCAACATCCAGGTCATCGGCCTTGACCCTGAAAAGCCGCCAGGCAGCAGCTTCGTTCAAACCGGTCCTTCTCTGCTGGAAAACCCCGCGGATTTCCACGGTGGTGTCTCCGACGCGGTCATTGAGCTTGATCTTGAAACGATAGCGCCGGTCATACTCTTCCCTTGCGATACTCTTGAAGACTCCGCCGGACCGGGTAACCGTATCGTAAATCCATTTGCTGGTAATTTCCTTCTTATCCGCCTTCTGCTTGCGGATGCCGAAAGGCTTCATAACCTCGATCACCGCCTTCCAGACTTCATCCTGGGAAACAGCAATCTCGTCCTTGTAAACCGCAAAAGCGGGCGTGGACGCAAGCAAAATACCGGCCAGCAGCGCGGCAAAAAATCTTTTCTTCATAGCGTGAACAGCCTTTCCATCGGTACGATCCCGATGACTTCTCCGTGAATGTCCGTGACCACCGCGAAAGACTGGCGTTTCTGCTGAAGAGTCAGGAACGCTTTCTCGATCGAAGTGTTTTTTGAAAGAAAGATGGGCGAACGCAGGTAATTTTTAAGCGACTGGTTTTCGTTTTCCTCAAAAAGAAAATCAAAAACATAGATCATGCCAACGATAATGGACGGGATTTCCTCATAAACAAGGATCATGCGGGCGTTTGTCTGGCGCGCGATCTCCTTGGCTTTGGCAATGGTGTCGGAGATACTGATCTTCGCGACTTTTTCTGCCGGCGTCATAACCGACTCCACGTGAATGCGCTCGAAGTCCAAAATGGTGTCGACCAGTTGTTTTTCGTGTTTACCGATGACGCCCGTGTTAACGCTCTCCTCGATCAACAGCCGGAACTCTTCTTCCGAGACAAAAATACTGCGGCTGATATTGCCGCCAAAGGGAGCAAGCAAAGCGTCAATCCCCTTTAAAATAATGAGGGCTGGAAACTGAAAGCACTTCAGCAGAAATTTGAGCACTCCGGACCAATGAAGCAGCCAGGTCTGTGAACGGAGGCGGCCGTAATCCTTGGGTACGGTTTCCCCGAAAATAATCAGCAGGGGCGCGGTCACGGCCGTGACCAGCCATTCACTCTCAATATGAAAATTCTTGTCAAACCAGTAGGCCACAACCGAAGTGGCCGTGATATTGACAATGTTATTGGCGATCAGGATGACGGTCAGAAACTGGTGCGGATATTCCTGAAGATCCATGATCCGCGCCGCGGACTTGTTCCCATGCTCGGCCATTTCCTTGATCTTCAGCCGGTTGGAAGAAACAAACGCCATTTCCGAGCTTGAGAAAAAGCCGGACAGCACAATGCAGAGAATAAAAATAACCAGAAGCGTCATTTCTTTTTAGGCCTCACAATAACGGTGCGGATCAGGCGCTGGCGGATAACATCATGAATGCGAATTTCGCATTCCGGCAGTTCCAGCACCCTTCCCTTTTCCGGGACCTCGCCGAACTTCTCAAGAATGAAACCGGCAAAAGTGGAGGTCTCCTTCGCCTCCAGCTTCCAGGAGAAATACTCATTGAGTTCTTCAAGCGGGATTTTGGCTTCCACAATGAACTCCTGCTGGCCAAGCGCCCGGATAGGATTAACCGGCTTCGCGTACTCATCATAAAACTCCCCGAAAATTTCCTCAAAGATGTCTTCAATAGTGACAATACCCGCAGTTCCTCCGTATTCGTCCACGCAAACCGCGAAGCCTTCATTTTTCATCCGGAATTCCGAAAGCAGGTCGTCAATACGCTTGAATTCGGGAATAAAAAGAGGCTGATGCAGCAGCTGCTGCATGGACACCGTAGTGTTCAGCACATAGTCCTGCACAGGAATCATGCCCAGCATATTGTCAATCGTGCCCTGATAGACCGGAAAGCGGGAAAAATGGTATTTGCGGATCAGTTCCAGATGTTTTTCGCGCGGCTCTTCAATATCAAGGGCTGCGAGCGCGGTGCGCGGCGTCATGATGTCCTTGACCGCCCGCTCTCCAAGATCAAAAAGCTTCTGCAACATGTAACGTTCCTGACGGTCCAGCACGCCTTCTTCCTCGCCTGCCTTGATCAAAAGACGCAGCTCCTCTTCAGATATCTGGTCCGCGTGTTCTTTCTTCTCCGGCATCAGAAAATGCATGATGCGGTCCGTGACCCAGCGCACGCACCAGCGCAGGGGTGTCAGCACCACAGCGATCCCCTCGAGCGGAAGCGCTGCCGCGAGCGCAATCGTCTCATTCCTGCGCACGGCCAGGGTCTTGGGCAGAATTTCGGCGAAAAAAATCAGAACAAAAGTAAAAAGGACCATGACAACACCCAGGAACTGCGGCCCCGCGTAATGAATCGCCAGAAGCGTAACAATGGCTGCGGCAAGTGTGTGCACCAGGAGGTTGCCGATCAGAATAGTGATCAAGGCCTGACGCGGGTGGTCCAGATGGTGGATGACCCACTTGGAAAGTTTGGGATGCGCCTGTTGAAGACGCCTGCGCTCGATTTTAGTCAGGGAAAAAATAGCGGTTTCAGCGGCCGCAAAAAAAATAGCCAGAAGAAAAAGTAACCCCAGACCGGCCACATGAACAAGGAAGTGCATCAGGCACCCGCCGGATTCGCGTAAAGACTCATTTTTTTAATATAATTCTCCACTTTGGGATTGAGAGAACCTGCCGCCGGAGCTTCTCCGCGGCTGATCCGTACGCGGATATCAGAAGAAGAAACCGGGCACGGGGGCATGTCAACCCATTCAAGATTTTTGAAAGGCGCCTGCAGCTGATACCCGGGACGCCTGGCAACCAGAAAATCGGCCATTTTCGCGATTTCTTCAGGCTCGCGCCAGGACGGCATTTCAGAAACCGAGTCCTCTCCAAGAATCAGACAAAGTTTGTCACCGGGGTATTTTTTGCGCAAGTCGCGCAGGGTGTCAACCGTGTAAGAGATTTCCGGGCGGTTAAACTCCACATCCGACATCTCAAAGGCAGGCTCGTTCTCAATGGCCATCTCCACCATACGGTAGCGGTAAGGCGCCGGAGTCATGGTGCGGCTGGTCTTTTTATGCGGAGGAATGAGGGCAGGTACAAAAAGAACCTTGTCCAGGTCAAACTGCTTCTGCGCCGCGCGCGCAAGCATCAGATGTCCTTCGTGAACCGGGTCAAATGTGCCGCCGAAGACGCCTATCTTCATTCAGCTTCGTATCTGCCCGTTGCCCTGCACCACGTACTTGTAGGAAGTCAGGCCTTCAAGCCCCATGGGACCGCGCGCGTGAATCTTGTCAGTTGAAATCCCGATTTCGGCGCCAAAACCATACTGAAAACCGTCCGCAAAACGGGTTGATGCATTGACCATGACAGAAGAGGCATCCACCCTTTCGGTAAAAACCTTCGCGGCCCTGGAGTCACGGGTAATAATGGCTTCGGTGTGTCCGGAGCCGTGATTCTGAATGTGCTCAATTGCGGCTTCAAGACCGGAGACCACGCGGACTGCCAGGATCTTGTCCAGAAATTCCTTGCCGAAATCTGACGGCTTGGCGGACTTGGCCCAGGGCATCCATTTCTTCCCGGCCGCATCCACACGGATTTCGCAGCCGCCTTCAAGCAGCTTGCGTCCCGCATGCGGCAGAAATTTCGAAGCGATTTTTTCATGGACCAGCAGGGTTTCCATGGCGTTGCACACGCCCGGGCGCTGCAGTTTGGCATTAAGCACAATCGCTTCAGCCTTTTTAAGGTCCGCTGAAGCATCCACATAAACATGGCATATCCCCTGATAGTGCTTGATGACCGGAATACGGGACGTGCGCACCACCTTGCGGATAAGCGTTTCCCCACCACGCGGAATAACAAGATGAATGTCCTGTTCACGCTTCAGGAGAAAATCCACGGCCTTGCGGTCTGTGGTCCTGACGAAACGTACACAGCCCTCCAGCCCCGCGCGTTTGAAAACTTTTTCAAAAACAGAAACCAGCGCCAGGTTGGAATGATAAGCTTCACGGCCCCCGCGCAGAATTACGGCATTCCCGCTTTTAAAACAAAGAGAAGCGCACTCCACGGTCACATTCGGCCTGGACTCGTAAATAATCAGGATAACACCGAGCGGCACCGACACCTTCGAAATCGCAAGGCCGTTCGGTCTTTTCCAGCGGGACAGAACACGGCCCACCGGATCTTCAAGACCGGCCACAGCCTTGACGCCGTCCGCCATCTCAAAAATGCGTCGCGCAGTCAGAGTCAAACGGTC
>CAZIQJ010000149.1:0-6183 GCA_964541285.1 uncultured bacterium
GGCATCCATCTCCATGACTTTAACTGCGGCATCAAGCTTTACAGCCGCGCCGTGGTCCGGGAAATCCCGATGTACGGAGAACTGCACCGCTTTATCCCTGCCCTGGCCGCGTGGAAAGGCTTTGCGGTCATTGAACAACCGGTGAATCACCGCGCGCGGCGTTTTGGAAAATCCAAATTCGGCATGGACCGTTTCTGGGGCGGAGTCGTGGACCTGCTGACCGTTGTGTTCATGATGCGCTACGAAGGCAAGCCTTCGCACTTGTTCAGTGGAAGCGGCCTGCTTCTGTTCACGGCCGGCCTGCTGATCAATCTGCAGCTTTTGATCGTGAAATTAACAGGCGGCAACATCGCCCCCCGCTACCCTTACTTCATCCTGGGCGTGACGGCCCTTATTATAGGTGTGCAATTTATCTTCTTCGGACTTATATCTGAAATGATCGTGTACTCCTCAAAATCAAACAGGCCGTCGCCGAACTTCCCCATCATCAAACCCGATGCCGAATAATATTTCTCCGCAGCGGCGGGGAAATCTGCAGAAGTATCAGTCCCGGAACCCTCTTCAAAAATTCCTCATCACCCGTTTCCTGAAAACCGTGGAAAATCTGCTGGCGCCTGTTCCCGCCGGCCCGCTTCTTGAAATCGGCTGCGGAGAAGGTTTTGTGCTGAAACATCTGGAGGAAAAAGGACAGCTTGCGGGAAGAAACTTCACGGGCATGGACCTGAGCCGGGAAGCGCTCAGCCTCGCCGCTTCACGCGTTCCGCAGGCGCGCCTTGCAGCAGCTTCAGCCTATACCCTGCCTTTTGCGGACAAGTCTTTCCAGGCTGCCCTGCTGCTGGAAGTGCTGGAGCATCTGGAACATCCGGAAAAAGCCCTGCTGGAAGCCGCCCGCGTCAGCCGTTTCGCCATTGTCAGCGTTCCGCACGAACCCTGGTTTCAGGCCGCCAATTTTCTGCGAGGGAAAAATCTCCGGCATCTGGGAAATGACCCGGAACATATTCACCACTGGGGAATTTCTTCATTCAGGAGTTTTCTGGAATCCAGATCGGTCATCAAGGCGTTTTCCGCGCCTTTCCCCTGGCTGGCGGCGCGGATCGAATTCCGGTAAGTAAAAAATCAGGAAAGCTTCTTTAAAATCCCCAGAATTTTTTCTTTCACCCGGCTGCGGTGCGCGGAACGCTGCCCGGCTTCCGGCGACAAACGGTTTTTGCAGAACCAGTCATAGCTTTCGCGGAGCATTTCATCATTGGAATATTTCGGCTTCCATCCCAGACTCTGCAGAGGCGTGATATCGAAATAAAACGGCTTGTGGTAAGTCAGGTAATGCCAGGGCGCCAGAGGGCTGAGCTTCAGAAAGTCCAGGGTCTGCAGGGCCGCAATGGCAGGCCCGGCCGGAAGCGGCGCCAGCCGCGAATTTGAACCCGCGTACTGGATCAGATGATTCAGGGCTTCGGCCAGCGTGCCGTAGCGGTCCGTGCCGACATTGTAAATACCGGAACGGCTTTTGTCGTATGCCAGCATGTACGCGTCCATCAGGTCCAGCGCGTGAAGAAACTGGAATTTCCCGCTGCCGTCTCCAAGGATATAAATTTTCCGCGACTCACGGATCCAGTCAAAAACGATCTGAAAAATTCCCAGCCGGCCTTCGCCAAGCAGGGTTCGCGGCCGGATGATGACCCAGGGAAGACCGGCTTTTTCGCAGGTTTCCCGCACCGCGATTTCTCCGGCCAGTTTGGCGCGGCCGTAAATTTCCGCAGGGGCGCAGGGTGTCTGGGCCGTGATGGGCAATTGCTTCGGGACCCCGAACACAGCGCTGGAGCTCATATGGATGAAGGCCTGCACACGCGCGCGCACGGCCTCTTCGGCCGCAATGCGGCTGCCCTCCACGTTAACTTCCGTGAATTTCGCGCCGGACTTGGTCAGCGGCACCAGCGCCACAATGTGATGAATGATGTCCATCCCCTGCATCGCCGATCGCACACCTCCGCGGTCGCGGATATCGCAGTGAATGAATTCGATTTCTTTGGGGCGGGAAGCGTCTTCCCAGATATCGAGCACGCGGACTTTCTCTCCGCGCTGGAGCAGGCGGCGCGCGATCAGATTGCCCAGAAATCCGGAACCGCCCGTGACAAGATGTTTCATAAATTAATCAGATCTCGATTCCCCGGCTCCGGCACCATTCAATGGATTTACGGACACCTTCTTCAAAAGTCGTGAGGGGCCGGTAACCCAGCACCCGTTTCGCCTTTTCAATGCTGCAGGCGATACTGCGCGCCATTTCCCCGGCCACGTGGATTTCCTGCTGATAAAGGCCGGCGGCCTGAATCACGCGGTCGGCCTGCTCGAAAAACCAGGAACTGACGCCGGGAATTTTTTTGAAACGGAGTTTTTCAACGCCAAGGACCCTGGCAACGGTTTCATAAATCTCAATCATGGTGTAGGGCCGCTCATCCGCGATCCAGAAAATCTCACGGTTGATCCCTTGTTTTTCAAGTGCCAGCAAAACGGCGCTGACCACGCTGTCCACGTAGGAAACGCTGCGAAGGTTGCTGCCGTCTCCAAAAAGCAGAGGCCCGCCTTTTTTGATCATGCGGTAAAAGCGGGTCTGACGCTCAGGCTGCCCCGGGCCGTAAAACCAGCAGGGCCGCAGGATGACGGTCTCCATTTTTCCGGAATTTCCCGCTTCCAGGACTTTTTCTTCAGCCTTCAATTTGCTCCAGCCGTAGTTCAGGTACGGATTGTTCGGATCTTTTTCCGTGAACAAATGCCCCGGGCGGCTGAAACCGGCCGGAGAATTGCTGCTGATATGAACCATTTTTTTAATGCCCGCGCGGGCGGCTTCCGCCAGCACGTTTTCCGTTCCCAGCGTGTTGACGTCGTAGAGCTCCCGGATTTTTTTGGGGTGAATCAGCCCGACCAGATGGACAAGATAATCGCAGCCCTCCATGGCCCCCTTGAGCGAGGCCTCGTCACGGATATCCCCGCTCACGGTTTCAGCGCCCGCGGCCCGTACAGACGCCGGGTCCATACCGGGAAGAACCAGGCATTTCAGCGCGTATTTCTTCTCCGCCTGCGCGATCTCAAGAAAACGGTTACCCAGCCAGCCCGGAACACCGGTCACAAATATCTTTTTCATATATTTCCTATTTAAAGTGAATGATCCAGGCGCAGGCCAGGATCCAGAGAAAGATATTAACGATCATGGGCCAGTCAGAAGTAAAAACCCGGACAGGGTCTCCCCCGCGGTTCCTTTTGTGCACCAGAAAAAAATAACGGAAGATCCCGTAATAAACAAACGGGGCCGTAAAAATCAGCTTGCCCGTGCCCGCGTTTTCCACGGTTTTCGGATCAATAGTGTAAAGGGTATAGCTCATGAGCGACAGCGCCGTGACCACAGCGATCATTTGATCGAGAAAGTAGCTGGAGTACTGCGGCAGGACCCCGCGGTGCATGGCCGCGTCTTTTTTCAGCAGCTTCAGCTCATGCCTTCTTTTATTAAAACCCAGAAAAAGCGCCAGCAGCGCGACGCAGATAATCATCCAGCAGGAAATCCTGGCCTCAATGACCACCATGCCGCCCAGCACGCGCAGCGCGTAAAAAACAGAAATGGCCATGACATCCAGAATGACCACATGCTTGAGCACTGCTGTGTAAAAAAAATTCAAAACGACATACGCGGACAGAACAGCCGTAAACTCCCTGTTCAGAAAAAGAAAGGAAACGGAAAAAGCCGCGGACAGACAGACAAAGGCCAGGACCCCGAGTTTTCCCGCCCCGATTTTCCCTGCGGCAAGGGGCCGGAGCCGTTTCAGCGGATGGTGCCGGTCCTTTTCAAGGTCCATAATGTCGTTAAACGCGTAGACCCCGCTGGTGGCCAGGCAGAAAACCACGAAAGCCAGAAAAGCCTTGAGCACGGAATCCGGATACATCCACTGGTGGGCAAAAATAAGCGGCAAAAGCAGGAGGACGTTTTTGACGCAATGAAGCGGCCGCAATTCATAGAGCCAGTACTTAAGCTGTTTGGACACGCAATCCTTTCAGGCCTGCTAGGCGCAGGCGTGCTGGACAAGTTCCTGCTGATTATATGCCAGATTGAAACTTTCGCCCAGCGGCCTTGAGGCCTTACGCGAAAAACCGGCGGCCGCAAGAGCTCTTTCTGTTTCTTCAACCGCATCCCTGCGGATGAGGAACCCTGCCTGGTAGCCGCTGTCGCGGACCATCAGCAGGTCATACTGTTTTACAACTTCATTCAGATCGCCCAGGGCATTGCCGCCGTTTTTCGCCAGAGAATCTTCCAGCAGCGCATTTTCCGCAGTCTGATAATTGTACAGCTCCGGCGAGTGACTGATCCAGAAAAGCCAGCACACTTCGGGTTTTTCCTTAAGAAAAAATTCCGGAAGCGAGCGTATCCTGTAATTGCTGCAGACCTTCGAGGAGGCAATTTCGCGGTTGCTGTACCCCATCAGGTCAATCACAGGGCGTTCAGAAGCAAGGCCGAATGTATTCATTTCCGGAGTTGAGAAGCGGAAAGCCGACGGGAAAACCCTGTCCGCGAAACTTCCTGCGACCGCAGGATAACCGCGAAAAAAATAACCGGAATCCTGCGCCTTGCGGATTTCACTCAGCCCGCCCGCGCACAGGATGGAGAAAGCCAGAAACATGAAAAAACTCATGGTCGGACTGGCATAGCGGTCCGCGATTTCATCTTCCCAGACTGAAATAACCAGAAGCGTGCCCGCCAGCACCGCGGCTGAAAAACTGATCCAGTAGCGAGGCTGCGTTCCGAAAGCCCGTATCTCCAGCGTGGCGTCGGACGCCTGATAAAAAAGAAAGCAGGGCGTCAGCGCCAGAATATAAAGGGAAACCGTTTTCAGGACTTTTCCCGCGCGAGGATGACGGTCAAGCCTGAAACACCAGGCAAGCCCCAGCATCAGATAAAGAACAAACCAGGACGGCTTCAGCCATTCCCCCAGCACTGCGTTGATAAAATTTCCGGGATAAAACATGGGCAGCATGCCGGGTCTGACCGCTTTAAAAAGAACCGGGGTCGGCACCCAATGCCCGTAAAGCTGGTGGAAGACCGCGAAATAAATCCCCATGGCCAGAAGCGGAAGAAAAACCGCGGCCAGCGCGTCACGCAGCTTCAATTCCTTTTTGATGAAACCGTCCGCCAGGCAAACAAGAGCGCAGGCAAAAGAAACAAGAATCCCGTCCGGACGGACCAGCGCGATCAGCGCGCTCATGAGAATGGAGGCTCCCTTTTTGCCCTTCATATAGAAGCTCATGCTCGCGAGAAAGAGAAGCGAAACCAGGCCGTTGCCAAATCCTGAGGCCAGGACTCCGGCAAACGGCGCGTGCAGGGCGAAAACCGCCAGAAGAAACTTGTTCTTGCTGTTAACTTCAGAAAACCAGAACCGCCACAGCAAAACCAGATGGAGCCAGCCGGTCACAAAACAAATCAGAAAATTTCCAAGGACAAGGGTTTTCTGGTTTACAGCGAAAGGAAGATGCAGGAAATAAAAAAGCAGCTCCACCGTGCCGTCCACCATGGATTGCGAGGACATGGAAAAACGGCCGTAATGAAAAAGATTGTAAGGATGCTCCAGATTGACCGCGACTTCATCAATAAAGCGGTAGGCCGCGATAAAGACGCCCGCGTAAATCAGGCTGGGAAGAAATACAGGGTCCCAGAACCCGCGCTTGCCCGGGGCTTTCTTTTGGAAGATTTCACCGCCCGTGTCATAAAAAAGAGCGGCAATGGCCGAGCACAAAATACCCACGCCAACCTGCCAGGAAGGGATCAGGGAGAACAGATCAACCAGGGAATTGCTGAGGACCGGGCCTTCATAATCAAGAACAGTCATTAAGATAGTTATCGGCTGAAGGCGGAAGCGGGTTAACCGGAGAGGGTGATTGCGCGGAGGGATCTATGGAAGAAAAAAACTGGGCAGTAGTGGATTCGGCGCCTCCGCGCCTCACATCCGATTTTGCTGCCGCAAAATCAGCCGGCGCTTCGGTCGGCCAGCCGATGCCTTCGAAGGTACTCGCTGCTCCCATGAGGTCGCAGCTCCTTTGGAAAGGCTCGGCATCTCCTTCGAATCCACAATCAAGAAAAAGTAAAACTGGGCAGTAGTGGATTCGAACCACTGAAGACCGGAGTCAACAGATTTACAGTCTGTCCCC
>CAZIQJ010000150.1:0-6062 GCA_964541285.1 uncultured bacterium
CCGGCGGGCAGAGGAACGGAAAGCGGCGTTTGCCAGGGCGCGGGAAGAAAAAGCCTGAAGATCCTCAAGCCCGCTTCCGGAAGCAGCATGAAGAGCGCGGTGTTCAGGCTTCGGGAAAGTCTCAGCCGCTGGATGGGAATGGGCATGGCGCCGCAGCCCGCGGCGCTTGCCCGCGCCCTGGTCCTTGGACTCAAGGGAGGCATTCATCCGGACCTGCGGGAGGATTTTTTCCGCACAGGGACATCGCATCTTCTGGCCATCAGCGGCATGAATATCGCGCTGTTTGCCGGAAGTCTTTTTCTGGTCCTTCTGGCGCTGGGCTTAAAGCGCGAATGGGCCGCATGCGGCGTGCTCGCCGCTGTCTGGACCCAGGTGCTGGTCTCGGGCGCGGATTTTCCGGTGCTCAGGGCGGGGTGGATGGCGTCTTTGAGCTTCGGAAGCATGGTGGTCTCCCGGGAGCGGAAATCCCTGAATGTTTTCTTCTTTGCCCTGCTCGCTGTTTTAATCGTGAACACTCGCGCGTTGTGGAACGTTTCTTTTCAGCTTTCCTTTCTCTCCGTTGGGGCGCTCATGATTTTCCTGCCTCTTTTCTCAAGGTACAGGCTGGGCGTTTTCTGGGCAGGGCCTTTTTCCATATGGCTTGGGACCTTTCCCGCGGCGGTCTGCCATTTCAGGATTTTTTCCTGGGTCAGCTGGATGGCGAATTTTGCCGCTATTCCGCTTTTACACCTCGCGCAGCTTGGCATCCTGATGGGATTTTTTCTGGGTTTTATTCCGCTGTGGAGGAATCTGTGGTGCGGCTTTTCAGCGGTATTTCTGGAATGCGCGGTCCGGTGGATACGGCTTTGCGCGTCCCTGCCCTGGGGGCATTCGGAGCTGCGGCGGCCTTACGGCTGGCAGACGGTGGTCTATTACATTTGTATGGGGCTGTGGATTTTTCTTTATGACCGCAAAAACCCGCAGCTGAGAAAGTGCTTTTTCATGGTCACGGCTATTTGGACGATTTGCGCTTTAAGCTTTTTTCGTTTTTGAGCCAGGGGCGCTTAAATCTGGGAAGGGGAAAGGGTGATCAACGCCCGCGCGGTTTTTGGGGAAATATTGGAAATTTGATGGGGGAGAGAAGCTTCAAAGTAAAGAGTTTCGCCCTCCCGCAGCCGGTATTCATTTTTTTCAATGCGGACGGTCATCTCACCTTCAAGAACATAGAGAAACTTTTCAACTCCGCGGTTGTTTTGTTCCGGCGCTGAAACCGCGCCGGGCTGAAGTGTCAGCCTGAGAGGAGTGATTTTCTTTTTGGAGCTTCCGGAAGTCAGCAGCTCCCACTGCATGTTTTTATCTTGCAGTGTTACGGATGTGGCCGGGTTGTGCTCAATCTGCTCATGCCTTGGATCCACCATCCCCGTAAAAAGATCGGCCAGCCCTACGCCAAGGGCTTCCGCGATTTTTTCGTGGCTCTCAATGGTGCCGATCATGGCGCCGGTTTCAATGCGTGAAAGTGTGGCTTGCGCAACCCCGGTGCGTGCGGCGATTTCAACCAGGGTCAGGCCTTTTTGCTTGCGGATTTCCCGGATTTTAGTGCCCAGATTTTTAAGCATCTTCACCCTTAAAGTGCTGATTTTTTTTAAGAACAATGCAGCAATGTGCAAAATTTATAAAAAACTTGGTTTTTTAGCAAGAAGTATTTGATGAAAATGCAAAAAAATCTATAACAGGAGCGGAAAGGAGGTGAAATCAATGAAAACGAGAGAATGGAAAAAATCTTTTGGCATCGCGCTCCTGCTGCTTGGGAGCGTCTGCCTTCAGCAGTTCTCCATGGCTTATGCGGCGCCTGCGAAGCAGGAAGCGCCTGCCAGGGCCGTCAACATCAACACCGCGGGCGCGGCTGAGCTTGAAACGCTCCGCGGAGTCGGGCCTGCCATTGCTGCGCGGATTATGGAGTACCGCCAGCAGCATGGCGGTTTCAAAACCCCGGATGAGTTGACGCAGGTCCGTGGTATTGGAGAAGCTAAGTACGAGAAGCTGAAAAACCAGATTTCGGTTTAACGCCGGAATCTTCAAAAAAGGGGGGCTTTTGAAGGTTAAAGCCCCCCTTTGTCTTTTTTTGACCTTTTATTCAATTCCCGCCCTTTTTCGATCAATTTATAACATCATTATTTTCAACATCTTGCCGCTTTTTTAAATATTTAGAAAAGTTCTTTTAACGCCTTGATTTTTTACGTTTCAAGGCGTATCTTTTACCAAATTCGCTAATGAATTTCCTTGCCCTTCCCTAGTGAAAATAAAAAACTTAAAAACATCGTTTTTGCGAGGCACTGCCTTCCTGACCTTGCTTGCTTACGCAAGTACTCAAACAGTCTCTGCCTATCCTCTTCAGAGTCTTGCGAGCATGCAAAAGTCCGGAGAAATCCGGCCCATAACCCAGTCTTTCAGCCTGCCTCCCGAACTCGGTATTCTGGAACCAGGCTCTTCCGCCAACCCCGCGGTTTTTATTATCCAGGACGCTCACGGCCACTATGAAGCGCAAAAAAACACCCAGAAGATTCTGGAGTTTCTGGACAAGCGCGGACTTTCGTCTGTGCTTGTGGAAGGCGGCGCGGGGCCGCTTAAAAAAGAAAAAATCCATTTTTTCAGGCAGGAAGCTTTTAACCGCAAAGCTGCGGACGTGCTTGCCCGTGAAGCGCAGATTGGCGGCGCCGAGCTTTTCCTTCTGACAGCGCGGCCTGGGCTGAAAGCCGAAGGCCTTGAAAGCGAAGAACTGTATCTGCAGAACCTGAAAAGCTATCAGGACGTCTGGGCGCTTAAAGCGCAGACAGGGGAATGGCTTGAGAGAGATCTGACCGAGATCCGGGACGAAGCCTCAAAAGTTTTTCCGAAGGAATTGCTGGAATTTTTCAAGTCCTGGGTCCTTTTCGAAGAAGGTGTTTCTGATTTTCCGGTTTTCCTCGCCAGCCTTCAGAAAAACGCTCATAAAACACTTGGTCTTGATCTGGAAGATCCCCGTTCCCAGATGGAATGGCCCATGCTGGTCCGTTACGCGGAACTTAAAAAGCGGGAACCCCGCCTCGACGAAACTTCGGCCCGGGCGGAACTTAAAAAACTGACGGCCTGGGCGCGCAAGGCGGGCCTTGAGCGGGGCATGGTGGATTTCCTTGAGGCCGAAGACAGCGGAAAAGAAGCGGTTGGTCTTCGCAGCTTTTGGGAAAATTTTTATGAACAGGCAGGGCCGAAAGGATTCCGTTTTTCCGACTATTCTGCGCTTTCACTTCTGGAAGGTTTTAAAATTCTTGGCGCTGAAATCCAGTTCCCCGATCTTATGGCGGAAGCTGAAAAGCTTCAGCGGCTTGTACTCGAGCGTTCCGTCCGGGAGCCGGCGCAAAAAAACCTGATTGAAAAATTTCACGGCCATCTTCTGGTCAAAAAACTTCTCTCTCTTTCCATGACTCGTGAAGAAGTCAAAGCTCTTGAGGCCCGGGAGAGCGCGCGGCCCCGGGACCCGGCCATTCGCGAAGCTTTTGAAAAAGCCCTGCGCTTTTACCGGATTGCGGCGGCCCGTGATGCTTCTATGGCCAGAAAGGCTTTGAGTCTTGGCGCGTCACCTGCCAGCCCCGCGGCCGTGATTGCCGGTGGTTTTCACACGCAATCTCTGAAAAAAATGCTGGAGGACAGAGGTTTGACCTGTGCTGTGGTTACGCCTCATATGACCTCGCTTGGCGGACAGGATGCTTACACGCGCGCCATGACCGGAGAAGAAGCGGTTGTGGATTTCGGCGCTTCATCCGTGCGGGTCGCCAGCTGGGTTTCAGACTGGAAGCGGCCGCTGCCCGGATCTGTTCCTGCGCAAAGAAAAAAACTCCTGGATGTAATTAAAAAGTGGGGCGTGGGCCAGGGCGCGGATTGGGAATCCTTGAAACCCGCGCCGCGTTCCGAAATACGCAATCTGCCGAATGCCGGAGACAAGATTGAGATGGGCGGGGAGAGCTACTCCATTGCGTCGATTCTTGGCGAGGGCGGTACGGGCCGTGTTTATCTCGCTCAGCCGGTAAGGGAAGGCGGCAGGCCGGCAGCCGTCAAGTACGTGCGTTATGAGACCCGGGGGGACAATCTGGGACGGCGCAAGGCCCTGCATGAGTTTTCGACTCAGGAGCGCGCGGGAAAAAATCCCGGCGGAGCAGCGGCCGAAGCTTACGGATGGGACAGCGTTGAAGATTACGTCCGCATTATGATGGAGTATCTTCCCGGAGAACTTCTGTATAGCTGGCATTTCGGAAAGAGTAACTCAAGCAGGCTTGAAGCTTTGAAAAAATTCATAGCAGCTGTGGCTGAAACCCACAAACGCGGCATTGTCCATCTGGACCTCAAGACCGCGGGAGCGCAGGTGCTTCCGGATGAAAGCATCAAGATTCTTGATTTTGGTTTTTCCCAGCTTGACGGAGTCCCGGCCCCGCTTGCGGATCCGGAAGATTTCACGGGAACCCTGGATTACATGGCTCCCGAGATTGTTTCCGAAGTCGGCCCTTATACTCCGGCCACAGATGTTTTCTCCCTTGGAGTGTCTCTTTTTGAGGTCATGACCGGCGGCCAGCCGCTTTTCCCTAATTCGAGCATCAGCGATGTTGCGGAACGCAGTGTGCGGCTGGCGTCGATTCTTCCGGGCCTTGACACACGGCTTCCCGGTTTCTGGAAACCTTTCGCGCCTTTACTCAGGCGCGCGCTTGATCCTGTCCCGGCAAGACGGTTTCAGGACGGACAGGCGGTGCTGGATGAATTTTTAAGGATTGCCTCCGGCCTTCCCGGTGTGACAGGACGGCCGGTTGTGCAGCCGCCGGATTCTTCGCGTTCTGAAGTGCGGACTCTGGGTGTTTCGCAGCTTCCGCTGCTTGATTACCGCGAGGCTTCTCAGGGATGGAGAAAAATTTTTGGAAATGACCATCCTGTGCGCGTGGAGCTTGGCATCGGAGACGGCAGACAGCTTTATGATCTGGCCCTTGCAAACCCGGATCAGAATTTTGTGGGCGTGGAACTTCCGTCCCGGACCGAGAATGAAAAGCGGGCCGCCGATTATAAAAAGTTTTCGGGAATGCCCAATGTCCGGCTGATTTTCACGGAAGCTGAGAAAGCCCTCTCGGCTTTTCAGCCCGGTTCGATCCGTCAATTTCTGGTTTTATACCCGCCTCCGCGCCGGGAAGCCATGGAAGGCGAAAAAGAAACTGCGCGAGGAAAGATACCTGAACTGCTGTCAGCCCGGATGCCGCTTGTGATGGCCCGGATACTTGAAAATGGCGGACAGATCAGGGTCCTGACGGAACGCGACGAGTATTCCAGAATTCTTGAAAAGCGGTTTTTGGCCGAATCGGGATTCAAGGTCCAGCGCGTCAAGCTTTTCCCGGGCGAAGACCCGGCCTCGAAAATGGGTTTTGATCTTTCTTATTCGCAGTTTAACGAGCTTTTCCGGGAAAGAATGAAAACCGTTACCTACATTCTGACGGCGGACAAGCGCTCCGAAATGCGCGTCACACCTTCCGATTTCACCCAGTTGATAACAGACACGGCCCAGTCTGTGGTGGATTCTCTTTCACCTGAAGAAAGCAGGCTGACCAATCTGGACGGCTTCCTGCGGCTTACGGCGCTGGCGGCTCGTCAGAAGCCTTCTTTTGCGGGTTTGACGGCAGGCAAGCAGGTTTATGTTCTGGATGCGCTTAAGAAAAGTTTTCTGAGGCAGTGGGGTGTGGACCACGGCTTTCGGGAAAGCTTTGACGAAATGCTTCTGCCCGGCGACATCCGCCTGGGACTTCAGGCCGCGGCCGCGCGTAACCCCGAGCTGCTCTGGCGTTTTTCCACAAAAAGGACCCGTATCCAGGTTGCTTCCGCTGAGACCAGCCTGGCTCTTCCTACGGATTACGCTTCAAAACCTCTGGATATTTACCGGTCTGAAGCGCCCTTTCATTTTTTAATGCTTCAGGACCGCAGCCATCCCGACAATTACCTTTTGTTTCAGGTCAGCGGCGGCAATCTCTTCATCCGTCATGCCAGTGAAACGGAGTTCCGGCAGCTGGCAAAGCAGG
>CAZIQJ010000151.1:0-6058 GCA_964541285.1 uncultured bacterium
GGTCCCAAAGCCGTGCACGACAAATTTCCGGAATGGAAAATCTGGGACCAGTTTATGGTGGCGGATTATCTGCGCGCGCTTGGAAGCGACGCGCTGCGCAATACGCACCCCATCGAAATCCCGGTGCAGAACCCGGCCGAGATCCGCGAAATTTTTGACGCCATCACTTACAGCAAAGGCTCGTCGGTCAACCGCATGCTTGAGCATTACCTTGGCGAGGATGTTTTCCGCAAGGGGCTGCGCGTTTATATCAAAAAGTTCGCGTACAAAAACGCGGCCACCAATGACCTCTGGAAAGTGCTGGAGCAGGTTTCCGGCAAACCGGTCAGCGCCATCATGGACGGCTACACGCGCCAGCCCGGTTTCCCGGTGCTGAAAGCGGAAAGCAAAAACGGCAAGCTGCGCCTCAGCCAGGAGCGTTTTCTTTTTGACGGCGGCAAGGACTCGGCCGGCACCCGCTGGCAGGTTCCGCTTGTCATCAGCCGCGAAGGCGTGAAAAAACCGTGGGTCGGGCTTTTGAAGTCCGCTTCCGTGGAAGTCAGCCTGGGCGGGGAAAGCAGCTGGACCAAAGTCAACGCGGGCCAGAGCGGTTTTTACCGCACGGCCTATGACGCCCGGCTGCTGGCCGGAGTGGTCGACGCGCTGGAATCCGGCAGTCTGCCTGACCCGGTTATTGACGCGCTCGGTATCTTGAGCGACGCGCACGCGCTGACACGCGCGGGTTATTTAAAAACATCCGGCCTGCTTCAGATCCTTGGCGCGGCCAAAAATGAGCGTGAATACAATATCTGGAGCATTATTTCCGGCAGCCTTGGCGCCATCAATAACCTTCTGGATGATTCCGGAGACCGTGAAAAGTTCGCGGCTTTCGCGCGTTCTCTTCTCCGGCCCGCCTTAAACAGCCTGGGCTGGCAGAAAAAAGATTCGGACTCGCATTCCGACCTGCTTCTGCGTTCGCTTCTGATCAATCAGGCCGGGCATTACGGCGCGCAGGAAATCATTAATGAAGCGCGCGTGCGTTTTGAAAAGTTCGTCAAGACCGGCGAACTGGAACCCAACCTTCGCGGCCCTGTTTACGCGCTTGTGGCGGAAAACGGCGGCGCGCGCGAGCTCAAGGAGCTTGTTAAAATTTACAAGGCCGCGGCCCTGCAGGAAGAAAAAGTCCGGGTGATGCGCTCTCTGACCCGCTTCAAGGGCAAGGCTGAGATCAGCCAGGTCCTGAAGTTCGCGCTGTCAAAAGATGTGCGCAGCCAGGACACCTACGCCATTCTCGGAGGCTTTGGCTCCAACCGCCACGGCCGCCATCTGGCCTGGGCGTTTAATAAAAGCCATATCAAGGAACTGCGCAAACGCTATGAGGGCGGCAGCGTGGCTTCCATGCTCGGCCATATTCTGGAAGGTTCCACCACGGGCTTCAACAAACCCGCTGAACTCAAAGACGTGGAAGCTTTTTTCAAAAAGCACCCCATTGCCGGTATTGAGCGCACCATGAAGCAGTCGCTTGAAATTATCCGCTCCAATATCCGCTGGGCCGCGCGCGGCGCCAAAGAGGCCGCGGACTGGCTGGCGCAGAACTAGAACCTGGCACTGAAGTTCTGCGGAGTTTATTTCCCGGCTGGTTTTCTGCCCGCCGTAAGGCTATAATCCCTGATCTTTAAACCGCCATCTTGATTATTTTAAAAAGGAATCAAATGAAGAAATCCGTTAAAAAAGCAAAAGTTTCCAGAAGCTCTGCAGCCTCCGCGGAAAACCACGACATGCCTGACCTTGTGGCCATCATGACCAAATTCACGGAACGGCTCGAAGCGGTTGAAAGAAAAATCGAGCAGGTCCTCAGCCAGACCGCGCGGCCCGCTCAGCAGAATCCGCAGCAAAGGCCCCAGCACTCGCATCAGGAAAACCGGCACCAGAACCCGCCGCGCCGCGAGCAGGAACCTAATTTTAACCGCGCGCCGCAGCCGCAGGGCCAGCCCCATCGCCAGCCGCATCAGCAGCGGCCGCAGCAGGAGCGGAATTTTAACACCGCTTCCCAGCCGCAGAATCCGCGCCGGGAACACAATTTCAACCAGGGGATGCCTCCGCAGAACCGCGGCGGAAACGCGAAGCCCATGTATCAGGCGGTTTGCGCGGACTGCAAACAGAGCTGCGAAGTTCCGTTCAAGCCTTCCGGCGAACGCCCGGTTTTCTGCAAAGACTGTTTTGCCAAACGCAAGGCCAGCGGCAATCCCCAGAAGGGGAACCGTGAAAACGCAGGCAACGCCGCGGTCCCGGTTCCGGCCCCGGGCCAGTTTGAGCAAAGGCAGCTGAAAGTCATCCGCCATGGCGGTGTCGGCAAAGTCACCATTTCTGAAATGGTTCCTGCCGCAGCTCCTGCCAAGTCCGCTGCCAAAAAAGCCGCGAAACCCGCCGCGAAAAAAGCCAAGCGCTGAAAAGCCGTTCTCTGAAGGTTCTGTTATTCTGAGGCCCTGGCCGAAGAACCTGCTTTTGCCTGCGAGTGGGAATTCTGCGCAAATGCTTCATTTTTGACTGAAATCCTTTTACTTCAATAACCTCTCCTGATATTCCCTTGAGATAGAGTTCTTCACTGTTTGTCCCGGGGCCCCTTTAAAAAGCTTTTTGAGTATGTATTTAAATATGGCTTTTAATATTTACATTTTGGAATTCACCTGCTACACTTCAGGAGTCGTTAATGACGGATTTTATTTGGGACCCGCATAAGGAATGGGCCAATATTTTTAAACACGGGATCAGCTTTACGTTTGCCGCCAGGGTCTTTTGCGATCCCAAAAGGAAAATTTTTAAGGACATCAGCCACAGTCATAAGGAAGAGCGTTGGTTTTGTATTGGGCAGGTTCAGGGCAGGGTCCTGACCGTCCGGTTTTTATACCGTGATGGAAAAATCCGGATTATAGGCGCGGGCTTCTGGCGAAAAGGGAGGAAATACTATGAAGAAGATTGATAAGAACATGCCGGCCGGGAAACTGATGAGGGTTAAAGATTTCCTTCCTCCGCCTGATCAGCTCATCATGCCGGAGCAGACTGTCAAGATCACGATCTCGCTTAATAAATCCAGCGTTGATTTTTTTAAAAAGGCCGCGCACAAACATCACACCAAATACCAGAAAATGATCCGCGAAGTGCTTGACCGCTACGCTTCGAGCTTCTCGGCCTGACCTTACCGGGGCAATGGCAGTGGAAGCAAAGGCTCATGATGCAGCTTCCGCAGGAAAAAATAAAGGTTGGCGCTGATCACGGCCGCGAAAAAACACCACACCGAAATAAAAGCGTTCTCATAAACGTAGTACGCGATCCCGCAGAAAATCAGGTTCGGCAGCCCGAACACAAGGATCGCCCTCTGGCTTGAAATAAAATACGGCAGAAGGGTCGCTGCAATATAAATAAGGGTGAAGTTTCTGGCCAGCGGCACAAAGGTCTGGTAGTGGATGCTGCAGCAGCTGGCCACTGAAGTATCAAACGGGTTGATGATGGTGAACAAAAGAAGGTACGTGCTGGTCAGTACGCCCAGGTAAGTCAGAAAGCGAAGGATTCTTTTCCGGGCCGGGTTGCATTCAATCGCGTAAACACTCAGCGGGCAAAGCGCGGGCCACACACCGTAGGCAAAAACAAGAAAAGCAAAAGTCAGGCCGCGGGTCAGGGCGCTTTCAGCCCTGTTGTTTTTGATCTCAAGCCAGATCAGGCCCTCAATGAACTGCTGAATGGCAAAAAGCATGGGGAAGGCCGCGAAGAAAAGCTCTTTTTTTGAGCGGACATTTTTTATGATGACCGCCCCGATGGATGCCAGAAAACCGCTGGCCGTAAAGCTCGCTACAGGTCCGAAGCAGATAAATCCCCCCGATTTGGTTGACTGCCAGTATATCAGCTCCGCATCCCCGCCCGCAGTATTCCCGGTATTCGAAGATAAACTCCAGCAGGAATGACAAGCTTGGATCCCTGATGGAGTTTATCCTCAAATGCTCAAATTGAGGACGCAATGACAGGCGCTGACTATTTCGCGGAAGGGGAAAGGGAAGCGCTTAAGAAAGGGTAATCGGTGTAGCCCTGGGAACCTGCCCCGTAAAAGGTTTCCGGCACGGGCGCGTTCAGCGGCGCGTTTTTTCGGAAGCGTTCCGGCAGGTCAGGGTTGGCAATAAACTGTTTTCCGAAAACAAAAGCATCGGCCTCTCCGGCCTTGAGCGTGTGTTCCGCGGTTTCCTTCGTAAAACCTTCATTCGCAATATAGACCCCGCCAAAAACTTTTTTCAGTTCCGGGCCGATGCGGTTTGGCCCCAGCGATTCGCGTACGCACAGAAAAGCGATTTTGCGTTTGCCCAGTTCGCGCGCAGCATAGCTGAAAGTCGCGAGCGGGTTGGAGTCCTTCATATCATGCGCGTCTCCGCGAGGCGCCAGATGCATACCTACCTTACCGGCTCCCCAGACTGAGATTACGGCATCTGTGACTTCAAGCATCAGCCGCGCGCGATTTTCAATGGAGCCGCCGTATCGGTCCGTGCGTTTGTTGGTGCTGTCCTGCAAAAACTGGTCCAGCAGATAGCCGTTGGCGCCGTGGATTTCCACGCCGTCAAAGCCCGCGGCTTTGGCGTTTTCAGCGCCTTTGCGGTAGGCCTCAATAATGCCGGGGATTTCATTTGTTTCAAGCGCGCGCGGTGTGACAAAAGGTTTTTGCGGCCTCACCAGACTGACATGGCCCGCGGGCGTGATGGCGCTGGGCGCGACCGGAGTTTTGCCGTCCAGATAAATAGGGTCAGACACGCGGCCCACATGCCACAGCTGCAGCAGCATTTTTCCGCCCGCGGCATGCACGCTGCGGGTAATTTGTTTCCAGCCTTCCACGTGCGCCTGCGACCAGATGCCGGGTGTGTTGGGGTAGCCTACGCCCATGGGGTCCACGGAAGTGGCTTCGCTGAAAATCAGGCCCGCGGAAGCGCGCTGGGTGTAATACTCGGCCATAAGGGAATTGGGTGTGCGGCCGTCCGCGCCGGTGCAGCGGCAGCGGGTCAGCGGGGCCATCAAAACGCGGTGCGGCAGGTGAAGGTCGCCAGCCTGAAGAGGATCAAACAAGGAAGCCATGAAAACAAGATAAGGGATTTTGCGTGAAACACAAAACAGTTTTTTCCCGGGCCGCGGCCGGAGTATAATCCCGCCCATGAGAACCTGCCCTGCCTGCGACAAGGAAATCGACGGCGAATCCATTGAAGAAGGCATTTGCCGCCACTGCGGCGCTGAAATCACCTACGGCTCCGAAGGCTGCGCCGGCTAACCCGGGAATTTGCGTGCTGAATGTCTGAAGACCTGGTTAAAAAAATCATCCGCTCAAAAAGAAGGACGCTGGCGCTTCAGGTCGCGAAAGACGCGACTTTGATTGTCCGCGCTCCGCTCCGGCTGTCCGAAGATTTTATTGAAAAATTTATCCGGAAAAATTTGCCGTGGATCCATAAAAAGCAGGAGCTCGCGCGCGCCAGCGCGCCGCTTGCGCCCAGGCAATTCCGGGAAGGCGAAGAATTTCTTTATCTGGGCGGGCGTTACCGGCTTGTTCTGGCGGGCGGGGGCATGGCTCCGCCGCTTTTGCTTGAAAACAGTGAGTTCAGGCTGCGGCCTGAGTACCTGGAAAACGCGCGCGGAGAATTCATGGCCTGGTACCGCGCCCGCGCTCTTGAAGTGCTGAACCAGCGCGTGGAGTTTTACAGCGGCACGGCCGGGTTCAAGGCCGGACGGATTAAAATTAATGACGCGCGCACGCGCTGGGGGTCATGCAGCCCGGAAAGAAACCTGAATTTCAGCTGGCGGTTGATCATGGCCCCCGCGGAAGTGCTGGATTACGTGGTGGTGCATGAGCTGGCGCACACCGTGGAGCTGAATCATTCCCGGAAATTCTGGGCCAGAGTGGAGAAAATTTTGCCGCGTTACCGCGAGGCCAGGGCATGGCTGCGCAAGCATGAGCATGCGCTGGAATTTTAAAACGGTTTTTAAACGAAGGGGAAAAGAATGAACAAATATTTAACAGTTGTGGCCAAATTCAAGGCGAAAGCGGGGAAGGAAG
>CAZIQJ010000152.1:0-5983 GCA_964541285.1 uncultured bacterium
TCCGGCGGTGAGCCGCGAGCCATTCAAGACCCAAGGTCGAATCACCGACCTGCTCGACAGTGGCCAGATGGCCAGTGATCTGGGGCTTGACCCCCTTTCGCCGGAACATGACCGCGCCATGATGGAAGCCGCGGACGAAGTCCTGGACATTGGCCCGGGCGGCGGAGAGCACGGCGGCAGGGTGCTTTTTCAGGGGCCGGTTTCAGAGCTTAAAAAGTTTGAAGGCTCGCTGACCGGGCAGTATCTTTCCGGCCGCATGCAGGTCAAGCGCCGCTCCCAGGCTTCGGACAAACCGGAGCGCTGGATCAAAATCCGTGGCGCTGCCCAGCACAACCTGAAAAATGTGGATGTTTCCATCCCGCTGCATTCTTTTGTGGTCCTGACCGGTGTGTCCGGTTCAGGCAAAAGCACGCTGCTTTACGACATTCTCCACAAACATTATGAACGTTTTCGCGGCAGGCCTGTGCAGGACCTTGGCGCGGTCAAGAAAATCGAAGGCTTTGAGCATATTGAAGAAATGGTGCTGGTGGACCAGTCTCCCATTGGCCGCACGCCGCGCTCAAACCCCGTGACTTATCTGAACGCGTTTGACGATATACGGAAGGCATTTGCCTCCACGGAAAAGGCCCGGCGTGAAGGCTATGGCCCGGGGCATTTTTCTTTTAACGTCGATGGCGGAAGGTGTCCGGCCTGCAAGGGCGACGGCCGCATCAAGGTGGAAATGCATTTCCTGGCAGACGTTTTTATGACCTGTGAAGCCTGCAAGGGCAAGCGGTTCAAGGATGAAATCCTGGAAGTTTATTACAACGGCAAAAACGTGGATGATGTGCTTGGCATGACTGTGGAAGAGGCGAAAAAGTTTTTCGCGGGCGAGCGCGCGCTTATTGAAAAATTCAATTTGCTGGAAAAAGTTGGTTTGAGCTACCTCCGGCTTGGCCAGTCCGCGACCACGCTTTCGGGAGGCGAAGCCCAGCGTCTCAAGCTTGCGTATGAAATGTCCGAAAAGAAAGCAGGCCATATTCTTTATCTTTTTGACGAGCCCACGACCGGGCTGCATTACCATGATATCCATTATCTGATGGAAGCTTTTGAGGAACTTCTCCTCAGAGGGCATTCTCTGGTCGTGATTGAGCATAATATGGAAATTATTCGTTCCGCCGACTATGCTGTGGACCTTGGCCCTGAGGGCGGGGAGCAGGGCGGTACCGTGGTTTATGAAGGCTCTCTCAAGGGGCTTTTAAGCTGCTCCGGGTCCTACACCGGGAAATACCTGCAATTGTATGCCCGGGAGGTTTCCGGGGCTTATGAGGCCCGGATTTGATCTTTCGGGGCGGCGAGTGTATTCTTCTTATACAGTTTTGTAACCAGCCATAACCGGGCAGGACAGTTAAAATGAAACAAGCATTCCTTTTACTTTTTCTGGCAGGATTTATTTTTGTTCCCCAGTCCGCCCACGCGAGCATTCGCAAGCAGGAAGGCGCAGTCAATAAAAACCAGACCGAAGCTATTTCCCTGAAACAAAAGCTGGAAGAAACCAAGGACGGCCCCAAAGGTGCTCCGTCACCCAGTATGACCTTTTACGGGAACAGCCGTTTTCTGGCGCATTCTCCCGTGGCAGCGGAGAAAAAGGGAGATTCCGCCGCGGATGAGATTAATGGACTGGGTGAGGAAATCGGTCAGCCTGAAGATACAACTGAAGGCGAAGATGCCTCTAATATGACGGAGCTGGAAGAGCCTCCGGTTACAGAAGAGGAACCGGCTTCCGGTGCCGATGATGACAGCTGGTGGTCTGAAGACGGCGAAGAAGACGCCCAATCCAAATAACCTTTTTGAGCGTAACCTAGATTACAGCAAGAGGTTGTGAAAGGGGTTCCGGGAGGCAGGGTTGACACCCCTTGGGTGAAGAGGTATATTGAACGCTGGTTTGATGTCCTAATTTATTTTTATAAGTCTATTCAAGCGCATAAGATCGGAGAAGAAAATGAATTTTTACCGCCGTTTCAGGATGTACTTTCTCGAAAATCGTGCCAAAATTTTTGTCACGCTCGGGGTCATTATTCTGATCCTGCTTTCCATTTACGGGATGATGTCCCTGGAAAGCTACTACCGTAATATCACGCTTGCCCAGATGCCGATCTCCATTCTTCTGGTGATCGTCAACAGTCTGGTCTTCGTCTATATGTACGCGCTGGTGCTCCAGGGCGGCTTCACAAAAATGGACAAGAAAAACATCAACTCCAAGGACGTGAATATCAAGTTTTCCGACGTCATCGGCATTGATGAAGCCAAGGAAGAATGCTGGGAAGTCGTGCAGCTTATTAAAGACCACGCCAAACTTAAAAGAATCGGCGGTAAAATTTTGCGCGGTATCCTGATGGTCGGACCTCCGGGATGCGGTAAAACCTATCTTGCCAAAGCCATCGCGACCGAGGCGGGTCTTCCGTTTCTTTCCATGGCGGCCAGCGAATTCAACGAAGTTTTCGTGGGTGTGGGTTCCAGCCGTATCCGCAGCCTTTTCAAGAAAGCCCGCAGCCTTGCCTATGGTTTTGGCGGCTGCATTATTTTCATCGACGAATTGGATGCCATGGGACGCCGCCGTGAATTCAACCAGTTCGGCGGTTCTGAAAGCAATAACACCCAGAACCAGCTGCTTGTTGAAATGGACGGTCTGACCGGCAAAGCTGAAAATGTCATTGTTATTGGCGCGACCAACGCGGCTGAAGATGTTCTTGATCCCGCGCTTCTGCGCCCGGGCCGTTTTGACCGTAAAGTTTACATCACCAAGCCCGGTCTTGAAGGACGTGAAGCCCTTTTCAAGTATTACCTCAGCAAAGTGAAACACGAAGCTTCTGTGGACGTCGGACGTCTTGCCCGCAAGGCCGTTGGGAAGACGCCCGCTGAAATTGAAAATATCGTGAAAGAATCCGCGCTGATCGCTACGCGTAACGGCAAGGAATCCATCACGCTGAAAGAAATTTCAGAAGCTATTGAGCGTATCGAACTCGGTGTGAAAAACCGCGTACGCATGACCGACCGCGAAAAAGAAATGACCGCTTTCCATGAAACCGGCCATTTGATCGTGGGTTACCTGATCCATCCGCGCAATGACGTTTTCAAGGCTTCTATCATTCCCCGCAAAGGAACGCTGGGCGTGGTGCATCCGCAGGCTATTGAGGAATGGTTTTCCCAGGACCGTGACGTTCTGATTGCGGACATCAAGAGCTATCTGGCCGGCTATGCCGCCGAAAAATATAAATACGGCGTCACGACCACGGGCGTTTCCAGCGATTTCCGCGGCGCCATGATGATCGCGCACAACATGGTCTGGCGTCTTGGTATGGGGCCCTCCGGCCTGGTTGGCGATTACACGGCCATTCCTGAGTCTGAGCTTTCGGCTGAAACCAAAAACCGGCTGAACATGGACACGGATAAAATCATCAAGCAGTGCCTGACCGATGTTGAAGACCTCCTGAAAAAAGAAAATGTTCTTTTCGAGCGTTTCGCGCACGAGCTTCTGGTCAAGGGCGAGCTTGAGTACGATGAGATTGAAGCCATTTTTGCGGAATATGGCAAAGCAAACCCCAGGCGGTTCGGCAAAAAAGAAAAGAATGAGACCCCGGGGTAAGGGGCGGTCTGAAGTTGAAAGTTTTAACCGGTTTAAAACAAGCGGGTCTGCTGCTTCTGGTTCTCGCGCTTCAGGCGTGCTCAACCAATTCCTACCCCTCTGACAAGCTCAAGGAATCCCTTTCCGAGATCTGCATCAAGGAATACGGAATTGAGAATGTCGACGTTAAAATAGCGGGCGACACCATCGGTGTCTATCTCCCCCTGAAGAAGCTTTTCGCCGCGGATTTCAAAGAAGCCGCCGTGACCGGAAAAGTCCGCAACCTTGAGACCCTTTTTGAGCCTTCTCCCGAAGCCCTGGAAAAAGTTGAAGACGTTCTTTTTTCCATTTCCCGCGTTCTGCTGAGCACGGACCGGCCCCTTCAGTTTTACGTTCTGGAAGCCACGGACGTGGACAAGACGGGCATGCAGCTTATTCTGACGGGCTGCGTTAACGACATCAAAAGGGTCCGGGTCTGGGACATTTCCCGTAACGAATACCGCAAACGCGTCATTCACGAACTCCGCCTGAACCGCGCTGTTATCTGGCACAAGCCCGTCCGCCGCTTTTTCCGCGATCTTGGAGAATTGCCCGTGCAGCGGATCCAGTCCAAATATTTCGGCGCGGCCATGCCTATCGAAGCTATTCAGAAACTTTTTTTTAACGGTTTGAGCGCGGGCGAGGGAGAAGGAAAAGAAAAAATAAAGTGGGAAATCCTGGATTTGCGCAGCGCGCTGGTCCAGCGCAATGAAGTCCTGGTCTATGCCAAGGCCCAGCCCCGGCTGGGGGACAAGATCCTTGCCAGGGAGTTGAAGTATCTTTTCGTGCTTTCACTTCATGAGGAAGACGCGCGCATTGTCCGTATCGTTCCTTTTCAGTACAAGGACGAAAACGGCACCCTGCAGACGATTCCTTTCCCGAAGGAACTTCAGATCGAGGAAAATCTGGACCACTGGGAGCAGGAGTTTCCCATGGAGGAAGTCATCATGGGCGAGTTTCTTGCCCGCCAGCTGACGCGCCGCGTGCAGGCCATTACGTCCATGGACGAACGCATCCAGAATACTTTCCGCGAGGTCAAGGCTGAGTTTGAGTTTCATGATGAAAAACCAAAGCCGTATTTCTCATTGAACCTCGAAGCTATCCTTCGGGACCTGAACAATTACAACAAGAACTCCATTGTTTTTCATGAGGACATGATTTATCTCCTGAATCTTATTTCCCGGGAGTTTGCAGAGCTTGTCCGCAGTTACCAGTTCGCCGGTTTTGAATACCTCCGTCTGAATGTGGCTCAGGAATCCAATGCCTGGATCCTGGGACGTGAAGACCTGGAAATGTTCCGCCGCAAGAAGCTGGATATCCAGGGGCTTTTGTCCGTCCCCAAGATTTAGCCTTCTTGAGCCGTGCCCCTGTTTTTGCTATCATAAGCCCCCTATGCAGCCCTTATCACCCAGACAGCAGGCCATTTTAAACCGGATTGTCGATCTCTATATTGAGACCGCACAGCCCGTAGGCTCGAAGCAGATTACCGAGCTTTTCACGCGCCTTTACCAGAGCTCTTACTCTCCGGCAACCGTGCGCAATGAAATGGGAGCGCTTGAGGGCATGGGGTATTTGGCTCACCCGCATACTTCCGCGGGCCGCATGCCCACGGACCGCGGCTACCGCTATTATGTGGACCACAGCCTGCAGGAAGAACATCCGCCGCAGGAAACCCTGAGAAGAGTCGCTGCGGATTTGATGCCTAACGCGCATGAAACCGAACTTCTGGCTGAAAAAATTTCTTCCGTTCTTTCCGAGTTGTCCGGACAGGTCGGAATTGTGACTATTTCCGGAAATCGCAGCGGCCGTTACAGGATCTTTATCCAGGGATCCAGTCATCTTTTTGATGAGCCTGAATTTCAACCATCTTCACTCAAGGCCATTTTCAAGGTCCTTGAAGATCCGCAGTCCCTGCAGGCGTGCCTTGAAAAAAACGAAAGCGCGGACGGCGTTTCAATTTCAATCGGCGATGAGAATTTCGCGCCGGCCCTGAAGCCTTGCTCAGTCCTGACCACGCGCTACCGTTTGTCCGGCTCAGGAGAAGAAGGCGCCGTAGCCCTGATGGGGCCGCGCCGGATGCGCTATTCCCGCCTGGTTCCTCTGGTCACGCAAATGGGCCGGATGATTAAAAATATTATTGAATAGGAAATGACATGACAAAAAAGCCCCATGATTCTGACAATCCCGAACAGCCTGTTCCGGCCGTTTCTCACGAAGAAGTTGAGAGCCTGAAGGCCCGTGTCACTGAGCTTGAAGGTATGCGCGAGCGTCTTCTTCTGGCTGCCGCGGACTTTGAAAACGCAAAAAAGCGGCTGGTCCGCGAGAAAGAAGAATTTGTCC
>CAZIQJ010000153.1:0-1503 GCA_964541285.1 uncultured bacterium
CAGCCCGGCACATACAGCGCGTCAAAGCCGCGCATGGTCTTGTACTTTACGATGATGTCTTTGAGGATCTTGTTCAGCGCGTGGCCGATGTGCGTCTGGCCGTTGGCATATGGAGGGCCGTCATGAAGAATGTATTTTTCGCGCGCTTTCACGGACTTGGCGCGGAGCCTGGCGTAGAGTCCGTCCGTTTCCCATTTCTTGAGCATGTCCGGCTCGCGCTTGGCCAGCTCGGCTTTCATGGGAAAAGGCGTCTGCGGAAGATTCAGCGTGTCTTTATACGATTTTTCAGTGGTCATTTTTTAAAAAACCTTTTTCTGGATTCCGGCTTTACCGGGACCCAGTATCCTTTAAAATTTTTCGATCGCGGCGGCGAGAAGCTTGTCGAGCTTGGGGCCGGCCTCGTTCGCGGTCTTGATGATTTCCTTGATGTCGCAAGGTTCCAGATGGTCAGGGTCGCAAAGGTCGGTCGCGATGCTCAGGCCCAGCACTTCCATGCCCATGTGCACGGCCACAATGACTTCCGGAACGGTCGACATGCCCACAAGGTCCGCTCCCCAGCCGCGCAGCATGCGGTACTCGGCGCGGGTTTCAAGGTTCGGTCCGCTTACGCCCACATAAACGCCGCGGCGCACCGGAATTTTCAGCTGACGCGAGGTTTCATCCACCAGCCCGGCCAGACGCGCGGAATAAGGCGCGGACATGTCCGGAAAGCGCGGGCCAATGCGTTCGTCATTCGGCCCGATCAGCGGGTTGACGCCCATAAAATTGATATGGTCTTCAATCATGACAATCTCGCCCTTGCGGTAGGTCAGGTTCATGGCGCCTGCCGCGTTCGAGACCACCAAAACTTTCGCGCCCAGCTCCCTCAGCACGCGCACCGGGAAGGTCACGTCCTGCATGGAGTAGCCTTCATAAAAATGAAAGCGGCCTTCCATGACCGCGACTTTCTT
Organism: uncultured bacterium; assembly: GCA_964541285.1. GTDB lineage: Bacteria > Omnitrophota > Omnitrophia > Omnitrophales > Aquincolibacteriaceae > CAYLPP01. The sequence goes on from CAZIQJ010000153.1 coordinate 951, forward strand.
GCCGGAAAGCGTGCCGAACAAAAGTTTGCCCGCGTGCGACTGCACGGTTGAAACCGGAAAATGAGGGATGCCGCCGTAAGGAATTTCACATTCCTTTTTGACCTTGGCCGCGAGGTTGCCCAGGCCCGTGCCCAGGATAATGGCGAGCTCGGGCTTCCAGCCGGTTTTCTTGCGGATCGCGGCCGCGGCTTCGCGGACCTGCTCCAGCAAACCGGATTTTTTCTGAAAACGCTTCATGGGCATTTTACGAACCCGCCCCGAACTGGTAGGCCAGCATCAAAAGCGTGCGCACGGCCACGCGGTTGACGAAAAAAAGAATCATGAACGCGAGCAAAGGGGTCAAATCCAGCATGCCGATCTGCAAAGGCACGCGGCGCAGGGGCGCCAGAAGAGGGTCCGTGATCTGGCTGATAAACTGCACGATGGGGTGATACGGCTCCACCGGGAACCATGAAATGATGATGCGCGCCACCAGGATCCAGTAAAGGATCTGGCAGATGGCGTTGACCAGAAAAGCCAGACTGTTAAAAAGTTCTCCGATAATAAACATTAT
>CAZIQJ010000153.1:1603-5865 GCA_964541285.1 uncultured bacterium
TGGCGTTGACCAGAAAAGCCAGACTGTTAAAAAGTTCTCCGATAATAAACATTATCTAACCTCCGCGCGTCATCCTGAGCACAGCGAAGGATCCTGGTTTTAAAACCAAGATTCTTCGTCACTTCGCTCCTCAGAATGACACCTTTTTATCCCTGTCCTAATTGTTTTCCGCGCTCGAGCGCGGCCTTGACCGCTTCTTTCACGGTCCCGGCGATATTTTTTTCTTCAAAAATTTTCAATGCGGCTTCCGTGGTGCCGCCCTTGGAAGTTACGCGTTTGCGCAGCTCTTCAGGCGAAGTATCCTCCGACGCGGCCAGCAGCGCGGAACCCACGGCGGTCTGCACCGCGAGCAGTGAAGCCTCATGCTCGGTCAGACCGTGCGCCATTCCCTCTTTGGCGAGAAGTTCCATCAGAAGGAAGAAATAGGCCGGCCCGCTTCCGGAAATAGCAGTGACCAGATCAAAATAACTTTCCGAAAGGCGGATGATTTTACCGCATCCCGAGAAAATTTGCTCGGCAAAAGAAAAGGCCCGGTCAGAAGCGGAAGTAATGGCGGTCATGGACTCGCCCACCTTGGCGCCCAGGTTAGGCATGGCCCGCACCACCTCGGCCCAGGGAAAAGCCTTGGCCAGTTTTGCCACAGGCACGCCCGCCAGGATGGAAATGACCACCTGCCCGGAATGGACCGTGCCTTTGACTTCTTCAGCCAGCGCGTCCAGGTCCTGCGGCTTGATGGCCAGCAGCACAATGTCCACATGCTTCATCAGGTCCTGGTTGGAAGCCGCGGCATGCACAGTCCAGTTCTGCGCGAACTCCCGTGATTTCTCCGTAAACTTGTCGTAGACCCAGACATTCGAAGGCTTGGCCAGATGATTGTGAAAAAGACCTTCCACAATGGCCCCGCCCATATTGCCGACACCGATCAAACCGATTTTCTGGTCCATGCGAACCTCCATCTTTTTATCGTGAAAAATCAACCCTGCGTTCTGGGCCGCGCTCCGAAAATCGCGGAACCGATACGCACCAGGGTTGAACCCTCTTCAATGGCGATCTCATAATCGCCGGACATGCCCATGGATAAAATGCCCCAGTCTTTCCGGGGAAATTCTTTCGCCAGCTTTTCACGCAGCGCGCGCACTTCGCGGAAGCACGCGCGGATCCGCGCCGCATCCTCAGTCAAAGGGCCGATGGTCATCAGCCCCCGAACCCGCACGCGCAGGCCTTCAATCGACTGCGCGAAATCAAAAACTTTGTCGGGTGCCAGCCCCTGCTTGGTGGTCTCGCCGGAACTGTTGACCTGAATCAGGCAGTCCACGAAAGGCATTCCTTTTTTCTCCGCCTGACGGCTGATCTCTTCAGCCAGCTCAAGACGGTCCAGCGAATGGATCAAGACCGCTTCGCCCGCGGCCTGTTTGACTTTATTGGTCTGCAGCCCGCCGATCATGTGCCAGCGGATGTCTTTGCCCTGCAGCGCCGGGTCTTTCTTTTTTTCCAGCAGTTCCTGCACCCGGTTCTCGCCAAAATCTTTTACACCGGCCTGAAAAGCTTCAAGCACTCGCGCAGGTTCCACGGTCTTGCTGACCGCCACCAGGCTGACGCTCCCTGCGGCCCTGCCCGCTTTTTTCTCTGCGGCCCGGATTTTTTCCAGAACCGATTCAATCTGCCCTGAAATACTCATGCCGCGGCGGGCTGGGCTGAAGCCTGGGTTTGAGTTTTGGTTTCTGACTGCGCCTTGAGGTCAACGGCCGCCGGCTCAGGCTCAGGTTCAGGTTCAGCCGCCGGCATCGCGGACGACTGCGCCGGAGCGGGCTCGGCCTTGGGTTCAGGCACGCGCGCTTCTTCCGCAAAGGTCTCAAACATCTGGAAAAGTGAACGCACATTGTTGCGGGCGATCAGAAAGTAAACCTGTTCTCCGGTCCGGCGGGCCACAAAGGAATCGCGGCTCGGAAGCTCCTGGCCGATGCGGATTTCCTCGGATTCCTTTTTGCCGTCACCGCTCCACAGCTTGATCCAGGGAGTCAAAAGCGTGAAACCCATTTCGCGTTCCTGTTTTTTCTCGCCGTCCATGAACTCCTTGACGAAAAGCCCGGAAAACTGCGCCACCAGTTCGTCCGCGCGTTTTTTGGAAAGTTTCTGCCCGAGAAGCGGGATGGGTTCCAGCCAGAACCATTCCTCACCTCTTTTTTCCACTTCATATTCCTGCGAAGTGGTGCGGATGCGGAGTTTTTTGATGTCCTGCAGCTGCGTTCTGAAAACCTGTTTCAGCCGCAGCGCGTAAAGGCTTTTGGTAAACGCGGCCTTCAGGTCCTGCGACACAAGAAAATATTCAGGGTCCTCTTCCCAGCGGGCGAACACATAAGGCCCGACCGCTGAACTGTCGCCGAAATAAAGGTAGCGGCGTTTGGCATTGCCTTCGGTTTCAATCCCGACCTTGATTTTGGGTTTGAGCAATCCGTACTCGGCCCAGTCTTTTTCAGGAAGCAGCCTGCGCGCGCGGCTGGAAAGTTTCAGCGCGGTCACCAGGCCCTCGGCCAGCATGCTTTCAGCCGGATAGCGGATAGGATAATTGATTTCCCAGAGATTCCCGTTTTTTACCAGCAAAATGGTCTCGTTCTTTTCCAGGTTCTGGATCTGGATGGTCTTGATGGGTGTTTTTTCATCCGGGGGAAGGATTTTCATGCTCTTTTTGGGAACGGCCTTCTGAAGCGACGCGCGGTCCAGGGGAACCATGTAAAAATAAACCGCGCAGGTCAGCGCGAAAAGCGCCAGCACCGTGGCCGTGACCGAAGTCTTCATGCGCTTTTCTTTCTCCAGATATTCCAGAAAATTCCGAGAATCAGGATTCCAAACGGAACAATACCGAGGGTCGCAGCCAGCATCTTCACCCGCTGATTGGCATTAAGGAACAGGGGGCGGAACTCAGGCTGGCGGCTGGGAAGTGAAACAAAGCGGTCGTCGCGCACCAGCCAGCGGAAAATATTCATGGCCAGGGCCGAGTTACCGGAAAGCTGGAAATACGCGTCGGTGATGAAATCGCTGTCCCCCGCCACCACCATGCGGCCGCCTTTTTCAGGGCCTTCCACGGCCGCCGCGATGCAGATGGGCCCGGAAATATCGCCGGACGCGTCAAAAGCGGCCTGGCCTTTTTCAAGCTCGGGAAGATTGCTCTCGGCCCAGCTGCCTGAACCGGTCAAGGCCAGCGGCACGACTTCCAGCCCGTCCACAGGTTCAGTCGAGGGCTGAACGCTGCGCACGACGGGGAAAAAAGTCGGCTGATTAAACTGCTGGGTAATGGGGTGCTGGGTGACATACTGCGCCACCAGAGGCACGAGAAAATCTCCGCCCACCACGCGGCTCATTTTATCCACCACCACGTTGTCGCCAAGGTCCACGCCGAAACTGCGCATAAAATCGCGGAAACTTTTTCCCTCGCCCGCGTCCATGGGGTCGATCAAAAAGAAAATGCCTGTGCCGCTTTTAAACGCGGCGCGCAAAAGCTCCAGCTCCTGAGTATCAAACTCGGTATGCGGGCCGGAGACCACGGCCACATCGCAGGAATCCGGGATCTTGTCACGGCTCAGAATGATTTCCTGCAGCGTGTAGTTATAGCTTTCCAGCTTGCTTTTGATCAGCGAAAGGCCCGTGCGGTCAGGCGCGTTGACCGGGCTTTCACCATGCCCTTGCGTAAAGCAGAGGGTGAATTTTTTGGGGTTGGCCAGGCGCAGGAGCGCGGAAGTAAAATTTTCTTCCGTGGGGCCGACAAGCCGTTCGGTCCTGCCCTGATAATGGATGACCACGGTGTAAAACTGCTCAACCTGCTGTTCCTTGGCAAGTTTGGGGAAACGGTCAGGGTCATAAAAATTATAGATAAACCCGCGGTTCTTCAGGCGGCATTCCTTCAAAAAGAACTCGAAGGTCTCGCGTGCCGGGTCATCGTGCGGATAAAAAGCCTGCACATCGATATTGCCGGACTGAAGTTTCTGAAGCACGGCCGTGGTTTGCGGCGAAAGCGAATAAATTTTTTCCTTGGTGAAATCCCAGCGGCGGTTGAAGCGGACGGACAGAGAAATCGCCATGCCGAAAGTCGCCAGAAGCACAATGGAAACCACCAGAAGCTGGGCGTGAATAAAAAGGCGTTTCATCCCTTCCAGTTCCTTGTCTCAATGGACCGAAGCGTTAAAAACTGAAAATAGAAAATAAAGAAAACAAAATAAGCCAGATGACTCAGATCCAGCACGCCGACCGTGAAGTCGCGGTAATGC
>CAZIQJ010000154.1:0-4728 GCA_964541285.1 uncultured bacterium
TTAAAGTCATAAAGGTTTTCTCCATCCGCTCAGAAAACACCCCTCTTTGGATTTAGGGTGTCTCTTTGAATGAACCGCTCGAAACACGATTTCTAAAGATTACTTGATCTCGACCTTAGCGCCCTGCTCTTCGAGAATCTTCTTCATCTTGTCAGCTTCTTCCTTGGTGGCGCCTTCTTTCACAACTTTAGGCGCGCCTTCCACAAGGTCCTTAGCTTCTTTCAGGCCAAGATTGGTCAGAGCACGGATCTCTTTGATCACGTTGATCTTCTTTTCACCGGCAACCGCAAGAACGACCGTAAAGCTGGTCTTTTCTTCGGGAGCGGCGGCAGCACCGGCTCCGCCACCCGCGGCGGGAGCAGCCACAGCAACAGCAGCGGCGGCGCTGACACCAAACTTGTCTTCAAGAGCCTTCACAAGATCAGCAAGCTCAAGAACAGTTAACTCTTCAATGGTCTTCATGATGGTTTGCAGCTTTTCAGACACTTTCTTACCCTCTTTCTTGGTTTCCTTGACTTCGTCTTTTTCAACCACTTGTGCTTCCGTCATAACTTCCTCCCTAGTACTCTCTGAATTTCGCGGCTCCGGAAGAGCCTGCGTTTTTTGCTTCTTTAATTAAGCAGTTGCCAGCGATTCTTTCTGCTTTTTAATTTCGTTCAGCGCCACCACAAGACCACGAGTCACCGCGCCCAGCGTCATCACGAAGCCGGAAATGGGAGACTTGACACGAACAACAACCTGCGTCAAGAGTTCGTGGCGTGAAGGCATCTTCGCCAGCTGCTTTACAAATTCCTGGCCGTAGACTTTATTTTCAAAAATCATTCCGGCAGGAACAAATTTTTCATGGGTCTTCGCAAACTCCACAATAGCCTTTGAAATATTCTGAGGCTCCGCGGCTCCAAACGTAATGAGCACATGGCCCTTCAGAAGATTTCCGGCTTCTCCAAGCGACTTGCGCTCAAGAATCTTCTTGGCGAAAGTGTGCTTCAGCATCACTGAGCGCTTGGAGACCTTTTCCATCGTCCGGCGGAATTCGGAAACATCGGCCACCGGAAGATTTTCAAAGGAAGAAATAAAAGCGTAAGGAGCGCTAAACTCCTTTTCCACTTCCTTCATCAGAATTTCTTTTACAAAAGACGGCATAAGAACCTCACAGGCTCCCGAGAGACAGGCGGAAGCCCGGCCCCTGGGTAGTCGTCAACGTCACAGTTTTAAGATAATCACCCTTGCTGATGGGCGGCTTGGAATCCTGAACAGCCTTGATTACCACGCGCGCGTTCTCAAGAAGGGCGTTTTCAGCAAACGAAAGCTTTCCGCAAATAGCATGAAGGCCGCCGGTCTTGTCGCTCTTGAACTCAATACGTCCGGCCTTAAGCTCCTTCACCGCTTTTCCAACAGCGGGAGTCACAGTTCCGGTCTTGGGCGTAGGCATCAGACCTTTAGGGCCAAGCACGCGTCCAAGCTTGGAAACTTCACGCATCATGTCCGGATGCGCGACAACCGCGTCAAAATCAAACCAGCCTTCGGAAATTTTCTGAACAAGCTCTTCTGCGCCAACTTCATCAGCGCCGGCCTGCTTGGCGTCACGGGCAGCATCACCCTTGGCAAAGCAGATCACACGGACAGATTTTCCGCTTCCGTGAGGAAGACTGACCGTTCCACGCACGTTTTCAGTGCCGGAGTCCGTCTTGATTCCCAGCTGGAAATTCAAAACGATGGTCTCATCAAATTTAGAGGCTTCAATTTTCTTTAAAGCCTTAACCGCATCGGCCAGCGAATAACGTTTTTCGCGATCCACCAGCTCGGCTCTTTTTTTATAACGCTTACTTCTTTTAATGATGGCAGGCATTACTTTTTCTCCACGACTTCGATTCCCATGCTCCGGGCAGTGCCCTTCACAATACGAACCGCGCTTTCGATTTTAGTAGTGTTCATATCAATCATCTTGGTCTTGGCAATTTCAAGCACTTCGGCATTCGTAACCTTGCCGATCGTGTTGCGTCCGGGCTCAGGAGAAGCCTTCGCAAGCCCCGCGGCCTTTTTCAGCGCAGCGGAAACCGGAGGCGACTTCATGATGAACGTAAAGGACTTGTCCTTGAAAACTGAGATCACGACCGGAATAATGGTTCCGGGCTTGTCTTTCGTACGATCATTGAATTCTTTGCAAAACTGCATGATGTTCAAACCATGCTGACCAAGCGCAGGACCGATCGGGGGAGCCGGATTGGCCTGACCTCCCGGAACCTGTAATTTAATTTTTGTAACGAGTTCTTTTGCCGGCATTAGATTTTCTCCACTTGCCAATATTCAAGCTCAACAGGCGTCTGGCGCCCGAAAATGGTCACCATAACCTTGAGCTTGCCGCGATTGGGATTAATTTCTTCAATCGTTCCGTTAAAATTTGCGAAGGCGCCTTCCTTGACGCGAACGCTTTCTCCTGCAGAAAACTCAACTTTAGGTTTGGGCTTGGAAGTTTTGTCTTCCTGCTGGCGAATAATCTGACCCACTTCTTCTTCGGAAAGAGGAATGGGGTTTTTGCCAGAACCCACAAAACCGGAAATCCCGGGAGTGTTTTTCACCAGGTACCAGCTGTCATCCGTAAGCTCCATCTGAACCAGGATGTAACCGGGGAAAAACTTGCGCTCCATAATGCGCTTCTTTCCTTCTTTTACCTCGCTGACCTTTTCAGTAGGAATCAGAATCTGGTGAATCAGGTGGCGAAGGCCCGCGATGTCCGCACGGCTTTCAAGGCTTGCTTTCACCTTGGGTTCCACGCCCGTCTGAGTATGAAGCACATACCATTTCGCTGAAGTCATAACCATAATTATCCCAGTAAAATCCTCATAAGAATTGATAAAACAAAGTCACACGCGCCGATAAAAACCGCCATCAGGAAAGTGGTGAAAATAACAACCACGGTCGCCTGCCAAAGCTCATTCTTGGCCGGCCAGGTGACCTTATTCAGTTCCTGCTTGGTTTCACGGATAAAACCGAACATTTGCCCGTCCTTGTTTAAATTTCGAATCCAGGTAACTTCAGGCCTGGTAGGATTCGAACCTACAACATGCGGTTTTGGAGACCGCCGCTCTAGCCAGTTGGAGCTACAGGCCTCCAGCAGCGCCTTGCGGCTCCGCTAATTACTTGTTTTCCCGATGAAGAATGTGCTTTCCGCAAAAAGCGCAAAACTTGTTGCGCTCCAGACGATCCGGATTTTTCTTCTTATTCTTCCGGGTCGTATAGTTTTTACGCTTACATTCGGTACAAGCTAAAAAGATAATTTCGTGCATCGGGTTACCTATTTTTTAGAAAAATATATCCTGAAAAAAAGAATCTTTCGTCTGGAAAAACTCAGAATCGAAAAAGGAGTGCAGCGGGGGCGCTGCCCCGCTGCTTCTCAGGAAATTACGATTGAAGTGTTCTTACTTCAAAATTTCGGTGACGACACCGGCACCGACCGTCTTACCACCCTCACGGATAGCGAAACGCAGCTCTTTTTCCATAGCAACCGGCATGATCAACTCACCGACGATCGCAACGTTATCGCCAGGCATGACCATTTCAGTTCCCGCAGGAAGTTCCACAATACCCGTCACGTCTGTCGTGCGGAAGTAGAACTGAGGGCGGTACCCCTTGAAGAACGGAGTATGACGTCCGCCTTCTTCCTTGCTCAGAATATAAACCTGCGCCTTGAACTTCGTATGAGGCGTCACAGATCCAGGCTTCGCGATAACCATACCGCGCTCCAGGTCATCTTTTTCAACGCCGCGCAGAAGAAGACCCACGTTATCACCGGCGCGAGCATCATCAAGCAGCTTGCGGAACATTTCAATACCGGTAACGGTGGACTTCATGGACTTTTCGCGAAGACCGATAATTTCAACTTCTTCGCCGACCTTAACCTGACCGCGTTCGCAACGTCCGGTCGCAACGGTACCGCGGCCGGAAATCGAGAACACGTCTTCGATAGGCATAAGGAAGGGTTTATCAATGTCACGCTTCGGCTCAGGAATGAAATCATCCAGAGCTTTAAGGAGCTCCTGAATGGGTTCAGCAGCCTTAGCATCTGTGGGATTCAGAGCGGCAGGAAGACCGGAACCGCGAACAACGGGGGTCTTGTCGCCGGGGAAATCATACTTCTTGAGAAGCTCACGAACTTCAAGCTCAACAAGGTCAAGTAATTCCTTGTCATCAACAAGGTCGCACTTGTTAAGGAAAACAACGATCGCAGGAACGCCGACCTGACGGGCGAGAAGAATGTGCTCGCGAGTCTGGGGCATGGGTCCGTCAACGGCGGAAACCACAAGGATCGCACCGTCCATCTGCGCCGCGCCCGTGATCATGTTCTTGATGTAGTCCGCGTGACCAGGGCAGTCGACGTGAGCGTAATGGCGCTTTTCAGATTCGTATTCAACGTGCGAAACGGCAATCGTTACGATTTTGGAATCGTCACGAACCGTGCCGCCCTTGGCAATATCCGCATATTCCTTGATCTGCGCCATACCGCGGGCAGCCTGCACTTTAGTAATCGCGCAGGTCAAAGTAGTTTTACCATGGTCAACGTGTCCAATGGTTCCAACGTTAACGTGAGGTTTTTTTCTTTCGAATTTTTCCTTAGCCATTTGCGATTCTCCTCGATTTTAAATTAGGTAAATCTTTCAGAATTATTATTTCTGTTTGCCCTGCAATACCAGCTGGGAATGGGGCTTGAACCCATGACCTCGTCCTTAC
>CAZIQJ010000154.1:4738-5827 GCA_964541285.1 uncultured bacterium
GATTGAATTGCTGAAGTGAAAAAAAAGAGACAGTCCTCTCCTAGGCGAAGAGGTAAAGTCAGGATTATATGGACTAAAAATTGCCTGTCAACGTCTTTTTTTTAAAATTCGTAAAAAGACGCCGCGAAAGATTATCGAGTATACCCTCATTTTTCTGAAGTGTCACTATTTTCCTTGCTTTCAATACCTTATTCTTTTACTATGGTTTTCATCAATTCCGCCGTTACTCTCTGAAGGGAATTTTTTAGTTTTTTCGATTTTTTTACATAAGTCATTGAAAATAAAAGACTTGTGTAAAATCCTTCAAAAAGAACCGCTTTTAAAGGAGTCTATTTTGACTACAGCAACGATCGAACAACCTGTTTCCGGGGAGTCAACTGCCCCCAACGACCTTTTGACCCTGCCGGCCACCAAGGGTATTGATTACCCCGCCTCCGGCTTCATCATTCTTATGCACGTGATTGCCTTGGCTTTTGCCATCCCGACTTTCAGCTGGCCAGCTTTGGCGTTATGTGTTGTGCTGCATTGGGTTACGGGAGGAGTCGGTATTACCCTCGGGTATCACCGCCTTCTGACCCACAGAAGCTTTAAAACCCCCAAAATCATGGAATATTTTGTAACCCTCATGGCCAGTCTGGCCTGCCAGGGCGGCCCTATCTCTTGGGTCACGACTCACCGTCTCCACCACGCCTATTCAGATGAAGCGCTGGATCCCCATAGCCCCAAAAAAGGTTTTTTCTGGGCGCACATGGGATGGTGCATGGTGAAAAACAGTATTATTGAAAAAAAGGAAGTTCAGAAAAGGCTTTCCCCGGACCTGGTCCGCGATAAGGGAATGGTATTCCTGGAAAAGACCCATATTCTCTGGACGCTTCTTCTGGCTGCCGGGCTTTACGCCTGGGGCGGCTGGTCTTTTGTGGTCTGGGGCGTCTGCGTCCGCCTTGTTGCCGTTTATCACTCAACCTGGTTTGTGAACTCGGCTGCGCATATTTGGGGTTATAAAAACTACAAGTCCGGAGATCTTTCCACCAATCTGTGGTGGGTAGCCCTTCTGACTTACGGCGAAGGCTGGCACAACAATCATCATGC
>CAZIQJ010000155.1:0-508 GCA_964541285.1 uncultured bacterium
AGAACAATGCAAACTGTGGGGCTATTTCTGCCAGATTTCCGACAGCACCACGTCCTACGGCTCCTACAGCGGTGCGGTCCCGAACGAGAAGATTACGTGGGGAAAGCTTGATGGCAACACCCCGCGTTTTATTATCGAGTCGGACGCCACCATCGTGGCCCCGCTTGTTTTTGCCTACGTTCTGAACAAGTAGTCATTAAAATAAAAAAGGGCGGAGGATTTTTCCTCCGCCCTTTTTCTTTTTAACGCCGTCTAGAAAGACACCTTTACTCCCGCGTTCCAGACAAATCTCACCAGCTGGTGCACTCCGCCCAGGTTCTGGTAAACCGGAAACAGGATATTCCCGAAAGCCGAGATATTCCGGTTGCCCCGGATTGAAAACTCCGGGCCAAGCAGGAATGTCGTGCCTCCGCTGTCATCCACGGACCGGCCGTGGTTCTTTTGTTTTCTTTCATTCCGGATCGCGGCGTCTATGCCGACACGGCTCTGGAAATACGTGCTTTTTGGA
>CAZIQJ010000155.1:518-5796 GCA_964541285.1 uncultured bacterium
CGCGCCCTTGGTCCGGAAGGTAAAGATGCTGTTGCCGTGAAAGCCCAGACGCCCCGCGGTGTACTGAAAGGCCGTGCCCAATGACGGATCAAAAGAGCCGGAGCCGGGCTGAAGCTCGGGTTCAAATTTGCCGCCCTGCATGTCTCTTTCCGTGGTCCTTCCTGTCGGGAACTTGATGCCGGCAAGAGGCCCGAGAAAGCTTCCTTCCTTTCTCAAGGGTTTGAAAATACCGGTCAGGTTGAGGTCTCCAAAGCCTTCTGAGCGCTGTCTGCCGCCCAGGTAGCTGTGGTGTTCCACGTCCAGTGAATGCCTCACAACATAGGGAATTTCAGCCAGGAAGGAAAAGCTCTCCCAGGGATTGGCTCCCGCGCTGAAGTGATAAAACTCCTCAGTGGTTTTCACGTGGGCGTCATGTCCCGAATGGTGGAGCGAGTGCGCCAGTTCAGGGTCCCTTTTTTGCCAGACTTGCTGCTCAAATGTAAAGTCGAAAAAGGCACGCTGTTTTTCCGGGCCGTCGAATTTTCCGTCCGCGGTCACGCGGGCCAGTGAACAGCCGCAGGAATCGCAGGCAAAAACGGCGGAGGAAGCCAGAAATAAAGATATAAAGAAAGGCAGAAAGAGCCTTCTCATAAGGTTCTCCTTTTTTAAAATGATCAAAAACTAAAAAGAAGGAGAAAGAAGGCGCGGCGGGCGGTCAAGCCGGAGATCGGAAAGAATACCGTGAAGAAATTTGAGGCTGGGGGTGAAAGAAGTTTCCCGGAGCTGAATATCCGCGTGCGTGCCGGCGGGGACTTGGGAATCTTTTGAATATTGGGGAAGAACAGTCCTGGGTGTGCTTGTATGACAGGGCGCCGCGGTCAAGCCTGTCTTCACAGGCGCTTTATGGGAAACATGGCCGGATTTTTTAAAATCGCATTTCTGGCCGTGAGCGTGAGTGCATGAGCATATTTGCCGGCCGCAGCAGGTTTTGGGGTTTACAGCGCCGCGGGCGGATATGAAATCCACGGTACCGAACGCAAAGACCCATACCAGAAAAAATGAAATATAAAAACGCATGAGGCATTTTAGCGGTTTTCAGGGAAAAAGAAAAACTAGAATTCCAGGCGCTTCATGGCGTTGATGCCGGCTTTGATCGGAATCAGGCCCGCCAGAAGGCTGAGGGCCGCCATCATTAGGAAAACCAGCCAGCGAGGGTCTTTTGAGATAAAAAGAAACGCGCCGATCATGGCCAGGTAGGCCAGGTGGCTCAGCAGAAGCATGGAGCCGCCGAAGCCTGAGATGATCTGGGAAGGGTCCTCGGTCTTGAAATTGATGAATCGCGCGCCAAACCCGACGGAAAGTCCGGTCAAAGCCACACAAACGAAAAACCCCAGGCCCAGGACGTAAAAAATCCGGGCTTGGGAAATTTCAAGCATCCACCCTGAAAGAAAAACCAGCGGCAGGGTCAGGATGACGGAAAACGTGGTCCCCAGAAGGAATTTTTCAAGCAGGAGCGAAGAATAACGGATCGGAGCCGTGCCGATCATCCAGGATTTGCTGCCCTCAAGCGAAAGCATGGGGAAGACAAAGCGCATGCTGAAGCTGGACAGCACCACGTAGGTCCCTACCGTGTTCAAAAGGAAAACCAGATTTTTCCAGACATCCTTCAGGATATGGAACTGCAGGTTTTTAAGGTTCGCGAAATAAAACAGAAGCAGGCCGAAGAAAACCAGCAGCTGCGACCACTCTGCGGGTTCGCGCACGAAAGTCTTGAGGTCTTTTTCAAGGAATGCCAGCGCGGGTTTTGACGGCCATGTGAGACGGTCGAAGATTTTCTCAAGGAACCTTGTGGACCGCGCCTGGCGGAACTTCCGGGTTTCGCCGTGGTCCTGGGCCTTGAAAAAAGCCGCGGGGTAAAGTATGCGGCTGGCGGAGTAGGACGGCGTTAAAAAGAAAAGAGCGTTTGAAAGAAGCAGCAGAAAATAAAAAAGGCCTTCCTTCCACTCCAGCGCTTCACCCGGCTTGATCCGGCTGACCGCAAGAATGCCCTGAGCAACCCATGAGGAAGGGAGCAGCGGGTGTTTCGCAAAGGCGATGTGAGGGAGGTATCCGCTCATGATGCCCGCGATCGAGCCCTGTTCCTGAATGACTTGCGGCTCCAGTTTAATAAAGATGGCCGTGGAAAAAGCCAGCAGCACGGCCAGCGCGCCCAGCCTGCGGCCGCGGCTGGGAAGAAACCAGATTGAGAGCGTGGAAATCAGGGTTCCCAGCGTCGCTGCCAGGACCGCGAAGGGAATGTAAAAAGCCAGGCAGATCAGTGGAAAGGCCAGCGGCGTGTGTTTGGTCAGGCCGTAGGCGGCCATAAAAGGAACGGTCACGAAAATAAGGGCTGAGGAGCTGTACCACAGTGTTTCTGTCAGCTTGGTGAAATAAATGTCGGACCAGTCAGCGGGCCGGGTGATCAGGAACGGAACTTCTCCGGAACGGAAAAGTGAAGTGTAGGCGGACACGCCGGAAGAAATCAGGATCATGACGAAAAGCGCGAAATTAAAAAGGTAAAAAGACTCGTCGATCAGAATGGGGCCGAAAGGTTCATGAGAACGGAAGAATCGGAAGCTCTGGAAAAAGAAAACAAAGAGCGCGGCGCACGCGCCCGCGGAAAAAATGACCAGCGAAGCCAGTTCAAACCTGGATCGGCGCAGCAGGCTTTTGAAACCGTTGCGGGCGATGGCCAGCTTAAGCTGAAAGAGAAGGAGGATGGGGGGCATTTTATCCGCGCTGAACCAGCTTCATGAACATGGCTTCAAGACTGGCCGCTCGCTGCGCTCCGCTTTTCAGCTGTTCGAGCGTGCCGATGGCCGCGATCTGTCCCTGGTCAATGATGGCAATGCGGTCGGCCAGTTCTTCGGCCATGGAAAGTGTGTGGGTTGAGAAGATAATGGTCATGCCTTCGCGTGATTTCTTTTTCAGGAAGTCTTTAAAGCTCTTGATGCTGACCGGATCCAGCCCGACCATGGGTTCGTCCAGGATCAGCACTTTGGGGTCATGCAGCAGCGCGGCCGACAAAATGGCCTTCTGGCGCATGCCGTGGGAAAACTCCTCGATCAGGCTGTTACGCACTTCCCAGAGCGAAAAAAATGTCAGAAGTTCTTCGCCGCGTTTTTCAATGTCCGCGGGTTTCATTTCGTAAAGTTTTCCCACGAAGCGAAGGAGCTCAAGCGGGGACAGCTTCTCATAAACATACGGTGTGTCGGGAACGTAACTGAGCAGGCGCTTGGCCGCGATGGGGTCCTTGACGCGGTCATGGCCTCCGATCAGGATCGTGCCGGACGCGGGTTTCAAAAGACCCGCCAGCATTTTCAGCGTGGTGGTTTTCCCCGCGCCGTTTGGTCCAAGCAGCACAAAGAGCTCGCCTTTCTGAATTTCCAGGCTGATACCCTTGACGGCTTCTTTTTTACCATAATTTTTTTTAAGGTCTTTCAGTTCAACGATCGCGCTCATGCTTTGCTCCTGATTTCAGTGTCGCCTGCAGAAAATTGATTTTCCGAAGTTTCAAGGACCTGTATTTTGATTCTTCCGATCTGTGAGGCCAGATTGACCTGTTCTGAAAGTCCGCCTTTGGCCAGCGGGATATGCGTTACGTCCGCGGGGGCCTGGTCAAAAGTCGGGTCCAGGCTGATCCATCGGCCGGTGAAAACTTCCGGCCAGGCGTGATAGAAAAAGCGGCCGTTCTGGTAAACAATGCCGGCCTGCATGCGCGCCGGGATTCCGGCCGCGCGGGCCAGTGCCGTGAAAAGCACGGTGTATTCGTTGCAATCTCCCTTTCGGGTTCTGAGGACTTCAACTGCCTGCGGAAGGCTGATGGTGGGCGCGGGTTCGATATTTTTGTGGACCCATTCATTAATTTTTAGAGACGCTTTCCAGGCCGAAGTTTCGCCTTGCGTGATTTCCCGGGCGAGGCTGGTGATGGCCGGGTCCTGCGAGGCCACAAAAGGATCAGGCTGCAGCGCTGCGGTCAATTCCTCAGATGGAGCGGCAAGGGGAATTGTCAGCGCGTCGTGTTCCTGCGGTCCGGGCCTGCGGATTTCAACGATGCGGTCTTCTTTGCCGTCGTGAATCTTTGCCTTGAGATAAGTCAGGGCCGCCGGGTTGTCCAGGACCTGGCTGGACGGGATGGAAAAAAGGTTCGGCAGGTCAGGAGGCGTCGCCCGGTTTTTACGCATGGCGTCAAAAATTTTGTACGCTTCCTCTTTTTCAAACAAAAGTCCGGCCGCGCTTTCTTCCCGAAGCACCACTCCCTGCGGGCTGACCCAGCAGCGCAGTTCAAGGCCCGAGACCGTGAGCGTTATCAGAAAAGCTTCCTGTTCTCCGCCGTCATACGGTATTTTTTCCTTTTTACCCACCTTGAACTGAATGTCCTGCGCGGACATGGCCAGCGCGTTCCAGGTTTTGATCACGCCCTGTTTTCCGGGCTGAAGGTTTTCGGGCGTCCAGATGAAATCGAGCGCTTCCGCGAAAAACAGGCTGCCTGAAACCGGAAAAATCTGGCGCGCAGGGTCGCTGCCCGTGTTTTTGATGACCACGTTCAGATTGTTTTTCGCCATCTGGCCCTCGATTTCAGTGGAAGATCCGCTGCTTGAAATTTTGGATGTGAAATCCTTGATATTCAGCTGCCGGTCAAGATGCGCGGTTTCCTTGATCAGCATTTCCCGGGCCTGGCCAAGAAAAAGAAAATTCATGTAAGTGGAGTGGCGAAGTTCATATTCGTCTTCGCTTTTCTTTTCCAGGATGTTCCAGTTAAAACCCACGCGTTCCTTGCCGAGGTAAATGGCGTGGTATTCCTGCCGCAGGTCCCAGTCCTGGAGCGGCAGGACTTCATAGGCCCCGGTCAGGGGAGTGAACTGAAAATATTCCTTCTGGATCAGAAGATGGGTCATGGCAAGCCAGAACACCGTGCTTCCAACCAAAAATGAGGATTTAAGGACTTTGAGATTCATCAATTACAAGAATCGTCGTTTTGAGGGCGGTTCTTTACCCCGTATTCTTTCCAAAGCAGACCTTGAAAAAACCGCCCGCTCAGGCCAGAATACCGCATGCTTTTGATCCTGAGGAAGTTACTCTTCTATATATTAGTCCTGACCTATCTGGTTTTGACGCCCTATGTCATTCTTTACGCCCTGGGCTATACCTTTAACCCCACCCGCGAAGGTGATTTTTTCAGCAAGACCGGCCTGCTCTCGGTCGTGACCGAGCCTCATGGGGCCACAGTCCTGGTGGAAGGAAAGCGGTTTTCCCGCAA
>CAZIQJ010000156.1:0-5771 GCA_964541285.1 uncultured bacterium
GGTGATCAGAACAAAAGCGCCGGCGAGGAATGAAAGGACGATGATCGGATAACGCACCGCGTTTTTGACCGTGTTCATGGTTTCCATGTCACGTTCGATGGTTTTGACCAGTCGATCCAGGATCTCTTCCAGACGGCCCGCGTCTTCGCCCGCTCTCAGGGTATTGCAGTAAAGGTCTGAAAAAATCCGGGGATGTTTTGAAAACGCGTCTGACAATTTTTGCCCTGCGGAGACATCCATGACGATTCTCTCCAGGGCTTTTCTCAATTTCCCTTTCTTGACCTGCGGCACCATGTCCTGAAGGCCCGAAATCAGGGGAATCCCGGCATGCACAATGCTCAGCAGGTCGCGGGTGAGGATCAGAATGTCTTCCATTTTCGTGCCTGCTTCAAAGGACGGCAACGGGATGTCCATCTGCCAGAAACTCTTGCCCTGGGACGCCAGCGAAGGGCCGGATGGAATGGGAATGACTGCGATGGGCTGGTAGCCGTTTTCTTTCAATTCGCGCATGGCCATGGCCTTATTGGCGGCCTCTCGGATCCCCGTGACCACCTTGCCTTCCGCGGTCCTGACCTTGTACTGGAAGTCCATGGCTTATCCCAGGCTCACGGCCTTGACAACTTCTTCCATGCTCGTGACTCCTTCCTGAATTTTATCGATCCCGTCCTCGCGCATGCTTTTGAAACCGTTTTTCCGCGCCGCCTCTTCGATGTCCGAGACATCGGCCCCGGAAATAATTTTTTTCCGGATTTCCTCATCCATTCTCAAAATTTCAAAAATCCCGACCCTGCCCTTATAGCCGGTCTGCCGGCAGTGGTGGCACCCGCGGCCCTTGAAAGCCTTGATCGTGCCTCCTTCAGGAATTTTCAGCGCCTTTAAATGCACCGCGTTCGGGACTTCCGGCTCACGGCACTTGTCGCAGTTGCGCCTCACGAGGCGCTGTGAAATGGCTCCGATCACGGAGGCCGCGACCAGAAACGGTTCGATTTTCATGTCGGCCAGACGCGTGATGACCGTGGCCGCATTGTTGGTGTGAAGCGTGCTGAATACCAGATGCCCGGTCAGCGCTGCCTGCACGGCGATTTCCGCGGTTTCATGGTCGCGGATTTCCCCCACCATGATTACGTCCGGGTCCTGGCGAAGGATTGAGCGAAGGGCATTGGCAAAATTAAGCCCGGCCTTGGCATTGACAGGAATCTGGCGAATCATGGGCAGCTTGTATTCCACCGGGTCTTCAATGGTGATGATATTGCGCTCCACGGAGTTGATGCGGTTCAGGGCCGCGTAGAGTGAAGTGGTTTTTCCGGAACCCGTAGGCCCGGTTTCAAGGATCATGCCGTAAGATTTCTGGATCAGGGTTTCAAAAATCTGCCGCATTTCCGCGCTCATGCCCAGAGAGACGAAATCCGGAACTTTTTTGGAATCTTTGAGGAGCCTGAGGACCAGATTCTCACCATAAACCGTGGGGACGGATGAAACGCGGATATCAATATCCTGGTCTCCTGTGTTGATTTTCATGCGGCCGTCCTGCGGCACACGCGTTTCGGCGATATCCATTTCCGAAAGAATCTTCAGCCGTGAAATAATTTCCGACTCCAGCTCCTTGGGCGCGGTCGATGCCTCATGCAGAACGCCGTCCACGCGGTACCGGATGCGAAGCATTTTTTCTTCCGGCTCCACGTGAATATCACTGGCGCCTTCTTCATGAGCCTGGCGGATAATCATATCCACAAGGGAAATCACGGAAGCTTTGCCGTTTTTCGCGGAAACATCAAGACGGGAAGCGGGTCTGGGTGCGGCAGGCATCGGAGCGGATTTGGGCCGGCGGCTGCGTTCACGGCTGAGCGTCTCAAGCAGGCTCGAAACCGCACGGCCGGAACCATAATGCTGATTCAGCGCGGCTTCAATGTCATCCAGCGCGCCAAGGCAAGGATCGATCTGGCAGCGGGTTTTCTGAGCCAGGTGGTCAATGGCCGAAACTTCCGCGGGATTTTCCATGGCCACGTTCAGGGAATCCCCGATCTTGAAAAGAGGAATGACTTTGTAGCGGTGCGCCAGTTCTCCGGGAATGACCTGGAGAGCTTCAGGAGAAATTTTAAAGTTCGAAACATCCACATAAGGAACGCCGTAAAAGCCAGCCAGCAGCTCATAGGCCGCCTCTTTCTTCAGCCAGCCTGCCTCCACCAGAAAACGGTGCAGAGGAATGCCTTTTTCACTGGCCTGGACCTCGGCTTCGGAAAGCTTCTCCTGAGTCACAAGTCCGGACTCGAAAACTTTTTTCCCAAATGCTTTCTGATCTTCGGCAGTCAACATTTTCAGCCTTTTTAAAATGAGTCGTTTTTTTGTTTAAATATGTTCAGGACATTCCTCTCACGCCCTTCTGACAAGGCGCATGGGAAGTCCCTGAAACACTTAACGCTATTTATATAATAAAGATGCATCATATAACTTCCTTTGTCAAACCGGGGCCAAAGGAAAAAAAAGCTCTAAGTAGTTGATTTTAATGGGTTTGGGAGGGAGCTTCAGACAGCGGGCTTAAGCAGAGCCTGGATTTGGGCCAAAAGCTCTTCTGGCTTGAAGGGTTTGACCAGGTAGGCGTCGGCGCCCATTTCCCCGGCCAGGCGCTTGTCTTCGTCCTGGGCCTTGGCTGTGAACATGATGACAGGAATTTTAGCGTAACGGTAATCACGCTTTAAAAATCCACAAACCTTATAGCCGTCCATTTTAGGCAGCATCAGGTCAAGAATGATCAAATCCGGGCTTTCCTTCTGCGCCTTTTCAAGCCCGGCCTGGCCGTCATTCGCGCTTATGACCTCATAGCCATTGGCTTTCAGACGGGTTCCGACCAGAAGGACGATATTGGGCTCGTCATCCACGATCAAGATTTTATGCGCCATATCTTTTCCTCCTAATACTATTTTTTGGGAAGGGTAAAAATAAATGACGTTCCCTGCCCCGGACAGCTCTCCACCCGGATATTTCCTCCATGCAGCTCGACAAGGCCCTTGCAGATTGAAAGCCCAAGGCCCGTTCCTTTCTGCCCCGGGCCGTCTGCCCGGCCGAACTGCTGGAATTTACTGAAAACCTGAGGGATATCTTCCTTGGAAATTCCGCGGCCCGTGTCCGAAACCGAGCACAGAACTTCCCGGCCCGAATCCTCAATACCGATTTTGATATTCCCCTTTTCGGTGAACTTGACTGCGTTCTGCACCAGATTGGTGAAGACCTGCGTCAGCTTGTCCTTGTCCACTTCCGCCTCGATAACAGGATGGGAAAAGGAGGTTTTCAGCTCCACGGCACTGCCCCGCAGCACAGGCTGAAACCCGGCTTCCAGCGTTCTGACCAGCGAAACCAGATCGGTCTTTTCCTTCCGCAGCCGGACTTTTGACGCCTCAATTTTTGAAATATCCAGAAGGTCGTTGATGATCCGGGTCAAGCGTTCAATCGATTCCAGGGAAATCCCCAGGTATTGCTTCTGCTCCGGATTGACCGGCCCCAGCACTCCGTCACCCACCAGCGCGACACCTTCCCGGATCATTAAAAGGGGCGTGCGCAATTCATGGGAAACCGTGCTGACAAATTCATCCTTCATGTTTTCCAGGCGCTTTTTCTCCGTCACGTCCGCGCCGAAAAGAATAATGTCAGATTGCCCCTCGCCTTTCAGCGGCAGGATGGTAAACCCCATGAGGACCTCGCGGTCCGACCGTTTGAGCGTGACATTGTCGACACGCACGGGTTCATCCGTTTCACGGCATTTCATGACCCCCGCCATGATTCTCTCTCCGTCCCAGCGCAGCGGCGCGTCTTTAAGCGCCTTGCGAAAAACCGCGTCTCGGTCGAGCTCCAGAACTTTTTCAGCGCCTGAACTCCAGTGAATAATTTCATCCCTGGAATTAAGGCCGATCAGAATCGAAGGAATGGCGGAAAGCAGCCGCTCCATCTGCAGGCGGGTTTTGAGAATGGTTTCTTCCGCCTGCTTTCGTCCGATAGCATAGCGAATGACGCGCGAAAGCATGCGCTCATTGATGTCGGTTTTGATCAGGTAATCCTGCGCGCCCTTTCGAACCGCCTCAAGCGCCCACTCCTCGTTTTTCAGGGCGGTCAGCACCAGAATAGGCGCGTACGGAATTTCCAGGGCGAGCTTGGAAACAACTTCCAGATCGCCCTTTTTCTCGACTTTCAGGTCCCAGAGGACCACATCAGGCTTTTTGCCGCCCGCCGCGGCCACACAGTCTTCCGGCCCTGAAGCAAAAGACGCGGCAAAAACAGCTTCCCGGGATCCGGAAAGGACGGCACGCAGGTTTTCCTGCAGGACTTTGTCCTGGGTGATAATCAGGGCCTGGATGGGATTGGACATGCGCAAAAGTCTCCGGACAGTTTTAATGACTGTTACGACTTCTCCCGGCAATCCTTGATTGCCGGCAAAGGGCGGTTTTGCCCCACATTGGAAGAATACCTGATTTTGTGATAACTTTTAAGAGGTCCCCTAAAGGATCCTCTATGAGCCAAAAAGACGTCTTCGGCCTGGTTTGCACCGGCGGGGGCGCTCACGGCGCTTATCAGGTGGGTGTCCTCAAATACATTCACGAGACCTTTGCAAACGGTTCCAGCAGCCCTTTTCAAATCTTTGCCGGTTCTTCCTGCGGCGCCCTGAACACAACCTTTTACGCGGCCCAGGCCCATGACGCGCATCAAAGCCGTCTTTGGCTGGAAGACCTGTGGCACCATTTTCACGTTCCCGCCTATCACGGAAATATCCTGCGCAACGCCATGGTCTCGCTTTACAAGGAGTGGCGCAAAAAACCCTCCGAACGCAGCAGTGCCTGGGCCCTGCTTGATGACCGTCCGCTCTGGGACATTCTCGGAAAAGGCTACCGCCGGGAATCGCTGGAAAAATCTTTTACAGAACGGGCCACCCTGGGCGTAGCGATCGCGGCCACGGAAATTATTTCAGGACGTCTTTGCTGGTTTCTGGAAGGAGAACGCGCGCGCGAGTGGAACCTGTTTCATTCTCTGGGCATCAAGACACAAATCGGCAATGAGCACATGGCGGCCAGCTGCAGTGTTCCGTTTTTTCTGCCGCCCGTCAAAATTGGAGAGCATTATTTTCTGGACGGATCCATCAGCATGGACCATCCCCTTTCAGCGGCCATGAGCATGGGAGCCACACGCATCCTGAGTATTGCCACGGAAAAAATGAGGTCGTATGAACTTCCCCAGACTCCGGAAAAATTCAGGCCGAGGATTTCAAATGTCATCCGCCTGCTGCTCAACCGGCTGACCCATAACTCATCGATGGACGAAGCCACACAGATCCGTATGCTGAACCGTTTCCACCGCGCCCTGGCCCGCCGCCACCGTCAGCGGAAAGAAGCCTTTCCCTTGCCGCTTTTTCACGACCAGGCCATGCCGTCGCATTACATGCCGACCGAAATTTTTACTTTTTTCCCTTCCCAGCGTGTCAGTGAAACTTTCGCGGGGACAGGAGCCCCTAAATCACGGGCGGGAAAATCCCGGTTTATGTTTCATGAAAAATTCATCCGCGAGCTCATCAATTTCGGCTATGAAGACGCGAAAAACCGCCATGACGAACTCATGCATTTCTTTCTGCCCCAAAAATCCAGCTCCTGGTTCCGTTTTACTTCCGGAAAATCAGGTCACCAATAGAATCTAGCCGGCTGAAACTGGTTTTCATTCCGGGGCTTGCCATGTATAATACCTGCCGATTTCATATTCCCTTGTTTCTTGAAGCCGACGCTTCAGAAAACTTA
>CAZIQJ010000157.1:0-5770 GCA_964541285.1 uncultured bacterium
TCACCTTTATTTTCTTCCCCGGTTCCAGGCCAAATCCGAACTGCGGGACCTGGACGCACGCACCGCCCTGCTTGAAGCGCTCGATTCAAAAGAAAGAATGCTGAAGGAAATCCGCATGGCCAATGAACTGGACTTCCAGACCTATGAAAAACAGGCCATGCAGCTGGGTCTTGATCTTGACACCGTACTTGCAGATGCCGCCCGGACTCTGAAAGGCGCGCTGGCCGAAACTGGAACAAGTGTTAAAGGCGGAGAAATTATCCTGAATTACCGGGCAGACTTTCACACGGAGACATTTGCCGCGAAATGGGCGGAGTTCATGCGCACGCACGCGGATGTGCGGCAGCTGAGCATCCTGAAGGCCGAAGACACGCCGCTTGAAGAGTGGAACCGGCTCAAGACCGCCCTGCGCAGAATGCCGGATTTCCGCAGACTGCGGCTGGCCTTTGGGGATGAAACCGGATTTGAATCCGTGGAAGCCATGGCGGTTGAAAGACTCCGCGCGCGGAAACTTTCAAAAGCAGCGCTGCTGCAGGTTCTGGAGCCGGCAGGCATCAGCCCGCGGAACAGAAAGCACTATGATGAGTTCCTTCTCGGGATGGCACCGCTGGCGGACGAAGCAGTTCTGGTGCTGGGCGGCCAGGAACCCATCCAGGGAGCCAGGCGCTGGTTTACTCCGTCCGAGGTCCTGGACTCCCTGTTCCTGCAGAGAAAACTGATCGAACAGTCGGCGTAAGAGAGTTCCTGAATAAAAAAAACTGCCGCGGAATCTTCCCCGCGGCAGTTTTTATTTTTAAAGCAGCCGGTCAAACACTAACCGATGGCGGCAGTGTCTGTTTCTCCGGTACGAATACGCATGCACTGCTCAAGGCCCAGCACAAAAATCTTGCCGTCCCCGATCTGGCCTGTACGCGCACCCTTGGATATCGCCTCAACCGCGGGCTTCACGAACGTGTCATTGACCGCGATCTCGAGCTTCACTTTCTTCAGAAGACTTCCCGCTTCCTTGTGCCCGCGGTAAATCTCCGAAACGCCCTTCTGGCGGCCGCGGCCAAGCACCGTGGTAACGGTCACGAGATGGATCTCGCTTTTTTCCAGATTTTCCAGAACCTCGTCCAAACGGTCCGGCTGGATAATCGCAACGATATATTTCATTTGGATTCTCCTTTAATCAAGCAGTGTGTAAGCTGATTCGCGGTGTTCAGTCAGGTCAAGGCCGAGTTTTTCCTCGATCTCTTCCGCACGGACCTTAAAGACCACATTGACGAGCTTGAGAAGAATGAAGGTCACAATGAACGAATAAACGATGGTGATGACAACGGCTTTGAGCTGAATGAACAGCAGAGCCGGATTCCCATAGAAGAATCCATCAGCGCCCGCGCTATTCACGCTTTTCTGCGCCCACAGTCCGGTCGCAATCGCGCCCCAGATACCGCCGATGCCGTGTACGCCAAAAGCATCCAGCGCGTCATCATAGCCGAACTTCGGTTTCACAACCGTAACAAAGAAGTAGCAGATGACGGAAACGCCGATACCGATCCAGATCGCGCCCATGGCATCCACAAACCCCGCGGCCGGTGTAATGGCTACAAGACCGCCCACAGCGCCTGTGATCATGCCGAGCATGGTGGGTTTGGATGCGATTTTCCAGTCAAGGATGGCCCACGTCAGGCCGGCAGCTGCGGCGGCAATGTGCGTCACGATAAACGCGTTTCCCGCAAGGCCGTTGGCGCCAAGAGCGCTGCCCGCGTTGAAACCAAACCAGCCAAACCACAGAAGTCCGGCGCCGAGAACCGCAAACGGAAGATTATGAGGCGCGGAAAGATGTCCTTTGCGGCGGCCAAGAACAATGGCGGCCACAAGCGCCGCGATTCCTGCGTTAATATGAACAACGGTTCCGCCGGCAAAATCCAGCGCGCCGCTGGTACGAATAAAACCACCCACGGCCCAGACCCAGTGACAGACCGGGTTGTAAACCAAAGAGGCCCAAAGCAATGAAAAAATACAGAAGGCCGCGAACTTCATGCGTTCCGCGAATGCGCCCAGAATCAGGCCGGGCGTGATAATCGCAAACATGGCCTGAAAAATCATGAAAACCTGGTGCGGGATCGTAGCCGCATAATCACCGTTGGGCGCCTGGCCTACGCCCTTCAGCCCCAGCCAGTCAAGACTGCCGATCAGCCCCTTGATGTCAGGACCAAATGACAGGCTGTAGCCGAAAATGACCCACTGAAGCGTGATCAGGCACATGAGCATGAAGCACTGCATCAGAACCGAGAGCATGTTCTTCTTTCTGACAAGACCGCCATAGAAGAACGCCAGCCCCGGCGTCATCAACAGAACCAGCGCAGCGGACATCAGCACCCAGGCCGTATCACCCGTATCGATCGTCAGCGCATCCGCTGCAAACGCCTTGCCGGCACCCGCCAACAGCATCAGGGCGGCAAAAATGCCAAAAAGGAACCCTTTGTGATTTTTCATATCGTTGTCTGTCTCCTGCTTGTCTAGGCATAGCTCAACTCTTTCCCGAGAGATAAGCCAGCATGTTGTACTTGCTGTTCTTAAATTAAACTGCCGAGGAAAATCCGGACAGATTTAATAGTTGGGAATTCTACCACCGGAGGAGAAAAAAAATAACAAAATATTAGGGGAACACTACGAGGAACGTGCCTTAATCTCCGCTGCTTGCGTTGTCAGCGTCCGGACTTTGGCGGATTTCAAAACCTTGAAGAGAAAAAAGCCCCTGGGGCGCGGGCGAAGCATCCGGCACGGGCTTATCACCCGGGGCCGGAGGAGTATAAATCGCGCGGACAATATCCCCGGACTCAGGGTCGATGGCCAAGCCTTCCGTCGCCTGTTCACGGCTGTCGGTTTCCGGAGAGATGGTTGTTTCCACCTTTCCGTCTTTGCCGACTCGACGGCTGATGCGGGATCCGTCCGGACGAACCTTGATCCAGACCGTGTCTCCGGTCTCAGGATCCAGGGTTTCCCCGCTGACCTGAGGACGCCCGGGATCGTTCTTGTCCCCGGCCGTCAAAAACCCGGGAAACGAGCCCATCATCAAAAGTAGCAGTACCATGCTTCGAAATTTCATACGCAAAGGATAGCATACCGCCCGGGCTTGACCGGAGGGGCTATTTTCCCTCTTCGATACGGCGAAGCACCGCAAGCACTTCAGTAATGGCGGGCTTGCCGCGTTGGGCATAGCGGATAATGCCTTCCCGATCCAGGATATAAACAGTGCGGTCCACAAGAAGGCCGTTAAACATCAGCGCAAGATAAGCGGCGCAGACTTTCTTGGAAGGATCGGAAAGAAGCGGAAATTTCAGGTCGGAGGCATCACAAAATCCGGCATGGCTCTGAATAGACTCCTGATTAATAGCCAGGACTTCCGTA
Organism: uncultured bacterium; assembly: GCA_964541285.1. Taxonomy (GTDB): domain Bacteria; phylum Omnitrophota; class Omnitrophia; order Omnitrophales; family Aquincolibacteriaceae; genus CAYLPP01. The sequence continues at coordinate 3,397 of CAZIQJ010000157.1, forward strand.
TTCAGCTTTTTCATTTCCGGCAAATGATCGCTCAGCGCTTTGAGCTGGGTGCTGCAGAAAAAGGATTTGTCCTTGGGATAAAAAACCAGGACCAGATTGCTTTTCCCCTTGTAATCCGACAGCGAAACCTTGCGGTTCTTCTGATCGCTGAGAGTAAAATCCGGGGCCTTTGCGCCCACCGCCAGCGTCCCGTCCTCAACCTTCTCTTCCTCCCTCAGGTCCACGCAATGGTCGTGAATAGCCGCGATGGGGCCGTAAAAAGCCGCGACATCCCCGGCCGCCAGCCGAAGGTCCGGGTCCGGGGCGTTAATCGACTCACTCAGCCGGTTAACATAAAGAAGCTCGATTTCAGATTCCCGGAGTTTTGCCTCGCGCAGGGTTTTTCCGGCAAGCGGATTCTGCTCCGAAATCTCAATCTGAAAAACCCCGTAGCCGTTGCCGTTTACCAGCACTTCGTGAAAACTGAGGGGCTTGACGATCTTTGTCTTGAGCATGACCGCGGAAACGAATTCCTTGACCAGGCGCGAGACCGCAGGTTTCCGGAGAGAAACAGAAATAAGATAAAAGAGGCCGACAAAGAAAATCAGGACAAGGGTTGGGAAATTAAGCGGCATCCAGCGGTACTTCGGGTCACGGGAAAATGTCTCGATAATGCTGCCGCTTGAAAGAAGCGTACCGCCAAGAGTGATCAAAGTCGTAATCACGCCCGCGCTGCCGAAGCGGATCAGGGCCGCGATGATCCTGCGGCGCTGCGGATGGCAAAGCGCGAACTCCGCCTCACGGGTCGTGAAACCAACGCCTGAGAAAGCGGAAAGGGCCTGGAACTCGGCCTGTTCCGCGGGCAGGCCCGTCAGTTCAAGGGCGATGGCGCCGAAACGGGCGCAAATCCTAGAAACGATAATCGTCAAAAATAAAAGCAGAAGACTGATCATATTCCGTTACTTCTCTTCCTTGAATTCAGCGCTCAGATATTTGACCCACGCCATGACCGGCGAAAGCACGAACAGTGTCAGAAAAATCCCGCAAAGAAGCGTCTTCTGGGGGTCCAGCTCAAGCGCGGGCTGAAAAACCCGCATGGTTATGACCCCGATCAGGGTCAGCCCAAAAAAAGCGGCCAGAAACAGATTATGACGGAACGTGAACGGGTTGTAATAAATCCAGATCTTGCGGTGGCACTTCAGGCACAAATGCGCGCGGTGATGTTCACCCGCACGGTGTTTGACCATGCTGTCCGAGCCGTACAGAAAAACAAACGGCAGAAACCCGAACTTGTGGCCGCAATAAGGACATTTTTTCATGACTTGTCCGCTCCCAGATAACGGAACCGGGGTATTTCCCGGCCGTCCACCGTCACGTTTTCAAGAAACATGGCCAGCGGCCGTGCCCAGAGCTGGCCTTCCTTGAAATTCCCTTTATAAAGGGCCTTATAGATAACCAGGTGTTCCCTGGTCTCTGTGTGGATGGCATCGCCCACCACTTCGTAGCGGTTGCCCTTGTAATGCTCATAAAGCCCGATTTTCAGCTCATTCATGTCGGCTCCGGGTTCATCGGCTTGTGCAAAGGCTGATTTAACGAAATCTTGTCTCCGTAATAACGGGCCAGAGTCTGGTAGAGATGTTGCGCGCCAAGCGCCCGCGCGGTCATGACCGCGATCAGGGAAACAAGCATGACGGGCAAAAGCATCTGATGATGCCCGGTCATTTCAAAAATAATGACAAAAGCCGTCATGGGCGCCTGAATGGTTCCGGCAAGAAACGCGGCCATCCCGAGAACCGCGCACGCATTAGACGGGTCATGAGTAAAATACGCGATATCCGCGCCCATCCCCGCGCCAATGGAAAGGCAGGGCGCAAAAATACCGCCCGCGATGCCCGCCCAGTAGGTAAACAGCGTGGCCGCGATTTTCAAAAAAGGAAAAGAAAAAGCCTCAGCGGAAAATCCGCCGGAAACCAGCGATTGCGCGGCTTTGTTTCCGGGCCCGAGAACTTCAAGCCCGCTGAACGAATTAAGACACAGAAGCAGCAGCGCAAAAATCACCGGAAACGCGTAACGCCAGCCCCCCGAAGTAAACGAAGCCACGAATTTTCTCCCCTTGAGCAGAAGAGTTGAAAACAGCGCGCCGCACAAACCTCCCGCAAGGCCGATCAGCACCACCGTCCACGCGGCCACAGGCTGAGGAGAATCAAGACGGCCGAAATAACTGTATTCTCCGGTCATGGATTTCGCCGCAATCCCGGCCAGAATGATGGCCATAAGCACCGTCTCCTTGATGCTGGAAAAATAATCGGAAGAAAGCTCCTCAATGGCAAACGTCACCCCCGCCAGAGGCGTGTTAAAGGCCGCGGCAAGTCCGGCCGCGCCGCCCGCGATGACA
>CAZIQJ010000158.1:0-5688 GCA_964541285.1 uncultured bacterium
GAAATTCACGCGGTCCTGGTTCCCATGCAGGATTTTGGCGGTGCCCTGATCCTGCTGGCCGAAATCCCTTCACAGGGTAAAACCAAAGGCGGCGGCGCGCGCACGGAAAACATCGAAGCGCTTTTAAGCCTGGCTGCTGGCGTGGCGCATGAAATCGGGAACCCCCTGAACGCGATTTCTATTCACCTCGCGCTCCTGCAGAAAGAAATCAAAACTCTTCCTGACCCGAAAAGAAAAAATCTGGAAAAGACGCTTGAAGTGCTGGCCGCGGAAACCGGGAGGCTGGATAAAATTGTGCGCAATTTTCTGAAAGCTTCCCGCAAACCGCCCCTGCGTTTCAAGACCGAAGACCTGAACCGTATTCTCGAAGCTTCTCTGGATTTCATGAGGCCGGAACTGGCTGAGAACAAAGTGGCATTCTCTTTCAAGCCTGATAATTCACTGCCTTCCTTTCTCATGGACCGCGAACGCCTCCACCAGACCTTTATTAATCTGATCAAGAACGCCATGGAAGCCATGCCCGCAGGCGGCCGGCTGGACATCCGCACCACCAAACGCGCCAAAGCGGCCATCCTTGTGTTCAAAGATACCGGCGAAGGCATTTCCGAAGAAAGCCTTCCGCATATTTTTGACGCCTACTACACCACCAAAACCGAGGGGTCAGGCCTGGGGCTGATGTCGGTATGGAAAACCGTGGCTGAACACGGCGGGCGCATTGAAGTCGCAAGCAAGGTCGGGCAGGGTACAACTTTCACCATTCTGCTTCCTATCCGCGAACCCAAATTTCAGCTGCCGCACGCGAAAGGGAAATAGGCCATGTCTCTTTATGCAAGCATCCTGGTAGTCGATGACGAAAAAAATATCCGCGAAGGCCTGAGTCAGTTTTTGACGGCCCTGGATTATGATGTTCGTACCGCGGCCAATGCTGAAGAAGGCTGGAAACTTTACCGCGAAGAAAAACCCGACCTTATATTGACGGACATTCGTATGCCCGGACAAAGCGGTATTGAGCTGCTTGAGAAAATCCTGGGGGATAACCGGCACGCAATGGTTATTTTAATGACCGCTTACGGCTCCGTCGAAGACGCAGTCAAAGCCATGAAGAAGGGCGCCTTTTATTACCTGACCAAGCCGGTCAATATGGAGGAGCTTGAATTTCTGGTCAAGAAGGCCCTTAACAGCCGGACGCTGGCAGAAGAGAACCAGGAACTGCGCCAGGCCCTTTTTACGCAGAAGTTTGAAAAAGGCGACATGGTGGTACGCTCAAAAAAAATGAAAGATATTCTAAAGACCGTGGATCAGATCGCGCAATCCTCAGCCGCGGTCCTGATCGAAGGGGAAAGCGGAACCGGAAAAGAGCTTGTCGCCCACCGGATCCACGAACTCAGCCAGCGCCATAACGGACCTTTTGTCGCGGTTCACTGCGCGGCCCTGACCGAAAGCCTGCTGAGCAGCGAGCTCTTCGGCCATGAGAGGGGGGCCTTCACAGGCGCCGTGGACCGCAAGACCGGACGTTTTGAAAAAGCGCATCAAGGCACCTTGTTCCTGGATGAAATCGGTGAAATTTCGCAGGAGACCCAGGTCAAACTGCTGCGAGTGCTGCAGGAAGGCGAATTTGAACGCGTAGGCGGCACCAAAACCATCAAGGTGGATGTCCGTCTGCTTTGCGCCACCAACAAAAACCTGCTGGACGAAGTCAAGGCGGGAAGGTTCCGCGAAGACCTCTATTACCGTATCAATGTCATTTATCTGAAGCTTCCGCCCTTGCGTGAACGCAAGGAGGACATTCCCTTGCTTGCAGAATCTTTTGTCAAATCCCTCGCGCTCACAAACGCAAAAAAAATCAAAAGCATTGCCCCTGGAGCTCTTGAAGCGCTTCAAAAATACGACTGGCCGGGGAATATCCGCGAGCTGAAAAATATTCTGGAACGCATGGTAGTGCTGTCTTCAGGTGAGGAATTGACCGCGGACCTGGTGCCTGACGATATCAAAAACTCTCAAACCGTGCGGGGCTCAGCCGCGCCGGTTCCGGTTTCCGAAAATTCCAACCTGAGTGACATGGAAAAAATTTATATCCAGCAGGCGCTTGCCGCAGTCAAAGGAAACAAATCCCTGGCCGCCAAAAAGCTGGGGATTTCACGCCGTACGCTGTACCGGAAAATCCAGGAATACGGCCTCTAACCTGGCCAACCTGTCACACTGAGCTGTGCCAAAACAGCCCAGTGCCTGCCCATCTTCTCCTGGCCCGTTTTGAGAATTTTCATAACTCCATATAAATCATAGGCTTAGAAATCCAAAAAACTGCCTTCTTCTGGCACGGTAATTGATATATAGAGTGTGGTAAATAAAATCTTCAAAGGAGCTTACAATGGCTAAAGTACTTGGAATCGATTTAGGAACTACAAACTCTTGCATGGCAATCATGGAAGGCGGAGAGCCCAAAGTGATTTCCAATAAAGAAGGAAACCGCACAACACCTTCGGTTGTCGCATTCACAAAAACGGGGGAGCGCATTGTTGGCCAGGCCGCGAAGCGTCAGGCCATTACCAATCCTGAAAATACTATTTTCAGCGCAAAACGCTTTATTGGACGCCGCTTTGAAGAAGTCCAGAGCGAGAGCAAGCTTGTTCCGTTCAAAGTGAAGGCTGGAAAGCACGGAGAGGCCGCGATCCACAGTTCGATTGAGAACCGCGATTTCACCCCTCCTGAAATTTCAGCCATGGTTCTTCAGAAACTGAAAGCGGATGCTGAAGCGTTTCTGGGCGAACCCATCAAGCAGGCCGTTATTACCGTGCCTGCTTACTTCAATGACTCCCAGCGTCAGGCCACCAAGGATGCCGGACAGATCGCCGGCCTTGAAGTCCTGCGCATTATCAACGAACCCACAGCCGCGGCGCTTGCCTACGGCATGGACAAGAAAAAAGACGAGACCATCGCGGTTTATGACCTCGGCGGCGGTACTTTTGACGTCTCCATTCTTGAAATCGGCGACGGTGTTTTCGAAGTCAAGGCGACCAACGGTGATACGCACCTGGGCGGCGATGACTTTGACCAGCGCGTCATCGAGTGGATGATCCAGGAATTTAAAAAGAACGAGGGCATCGACCTTTCCAAGGACCGCATGGCCCTTCAGCGTCTCAAGGAAGCGGCAGAAAAAGCCAAGTGCGAACTTTCAACTTCGCAGAACACGGAAATCAACCTTCCGTTTGTGACCGCGGATGCCTCAGGCCCCAAGCATTTGCTGCTGAACCTGACGCGCGCCAAGCTGGAACAGCTCGTCGAAGACTTGATTGAGCGCACGGCCAAACCGTGCCTGCAGGCTCTGAAAGACGCCGGCATCACGGCCGCGGACATCGATGAAGTTATTCTGGTCGGCGGACAGATCCGCATGCCTGCCGTTGTTGAAAAGGTCCGCAAGCTTTTCGGCAAGGAACCTCACAAGGGCGTGAACCCCGACGAAGTCGTTGCCATTGGCGCCGGCATTCAGGGCGGCGTTCTGAAAGGGGACGTGAAAGACATCCTCCTTCTGGACGTGACTCCGCTTTCTCTCGGGATTGAAACGCTTGGCGGCGTCATGACCAAGCTGATCGAACGCAACACCACGATCCCCACGAAGAAGTCGGAAATCTTTTCCACTGCGGCGGACAACCAGACGGCCGTGACGGTGAAAGTGCTCCAGGGTGAACGCGAAATGGCCAACGACAACCGGATGCTCGGAATCTTCAATCTTGAAGGCATTCCGGCCGCGCCGCGCGGCGTTCCGCAGGTTGAAGTGACTTTTGACCTCGACGCTAACGGCATCGTGCACGTCTCTGCAAAAGACCTGGGAACGGGCAAAGAGCAGAAAATCCGCATTGAATCTTCTTCCGGCCTGAACAAGGAAGAGGTCGAAAAGCTGGTCAAGGAAGCGCAAAGCCATGCTGAGGAAGACAAAAAGAAACATGAAGCTATTACGGCCAAGAACCAGCTCGACAACCTGATCTACGCTACTGAGAAAAGCCTCAAGGAGTACGGGGACAAGGTCTCGGCGGAGGAGAAGCAGAAAGTCGAGGAAGCTCTGAAGGAAGCCAAGGACATTCTGCCCACGGGCTCCACGGAGCAGCTGAACGCGGCCGCGACCAAGCTTTCAACAGCGTCTCATACCATTGCCCAGAAGGTCTATGAAGAAGCCGCCAAGAAGCACGGCGGCGCTCAGGGCCAGCCCGGCGGTGAGCAGCCGAAGGGCGGCGCAAAGGACGAAACTGTGGTGGACGCTGACTACGAAGTCGTCGACGAGGAAAGCAAAGAAAAGAAGAAATAAGGCAGTCCGCAGGAAAGAAATACAGAGGGCCGGAGGGCAAAATCCTCCGGTCCTTTTTTATTCCGGAACCGGCACAGAAAAGCCCCGAAACGCCTAAGTATTTGTGTTGCTTATTGCTCAGGGAGAGATACAATAACTTCTTCATGCGCCAGCACTTAAGCTTATCCTTATGCTTGCTTGTCCTCTGCATTTGCGGAGCCGTCCAGGCGTCCGCGGAACCCGTCTTCGAAATTTCCATTTCCAGCAAAAAAATCCCGCTTAACGAATCCGTTCTTTTCACAGTCCGCGCCAAATGGCAGCGGCAGGAAGCCTCTTACCAGTTTGCCATGCCGGAGCTGAAGCCCGAAAACCTGACTGTGGTGCGCGAGGGCGAATCCAAGGAAAGCTTCGGGGAAGACTGGGTGCAGAAAACATTCACCTATGAGCTCAACCCCCTCAAAAAGGGCCGGGCCCGTATTCCCGGCATGAAAATCTCCTATATTGACCCCGCGCTGCAAAAGGGAGGGGACTTTGAAACTGAGGAGTATTCCCTGGATGTGACCGGGAAACCGTTACCGTGGCAGGTCTGGGCCGGACTTTCCGCGCTGAGCGCGGCCCTCGCGGCCGTATTTTCAGCGCTCCTGATTTTAAAAAATATAAAACTAAGAAAAGCCGCGGCGGAACTTGCCGCAAGACCTGTGCCCGGGCAAAAATTAAACGCTTTGCTCAAAGCCACCCGGCTTGAGACGGATTCGGTTTCCGCCGTAACCCTTGAGTTCAAATCGTTTCTGGCTGAAACTTACCGTCTCTCCCTTTTACCGTCGTCAACAGAAGAAGAAATTCTGCGCCAGCTTTCTACGGCCGGGCTTTTATCCGAAGAACTCGGAAGAATCAAAACCCTGCTCCAGGGATTACGCGGACTGAACTATTCAGGCGCAGGGGACGCATGGACACGGAAAGATCTTCAGGAAAATATCACTCGTTTCATTGAAAGCAAACAAGCAGCAGGCACTCTTAATTAAATCAAGGAGAAGAGCATGGACAGCATGATTCAGGAAACAAACCGGAAAGTTCGTGAAGCAAGCGTACTTTTAAACGACCTGATGCGGGAGATCGGCAAGGTCATTGTCGGCCAGCAATACCTGGTGGAACGTCTTTTGATGGCGCTTCTTGCCGACGGACACGTCCTGATTGAAGGCGTTCCGGGACTAGCCAAAACACTTTCCGTCCGCACGCTGGCCCGCGCTGTCAGCACACAGTTCCAGCGCATCCAGTTTACGCCGGACCTGCTGCCAGCCGACCTGATCGGTACGCTGGTCTACAACCCCAAAGATGCCAGCTTCAGCACCAAAAAAGGTCCGGTTTTTGCAAACGTCATCCTTGCGGATGAAATCAACCGCGCGCCTTCC